>NZ_JBSGEL010000017.1:0-135744 GCF_053602875.1 Kitasatospora sp. NPDC004289
CCCCGGCCCCCGGTGGCGGGGGAGGGGGGGGGCGGGGCGGGGGCCGGGGGCGCCGTGGGGGGCGGGGGGGGGCTTGCCTGCCGTACGGCAGGCAAGCCCCGGCCAGCCGGTTTAGCCAGACCCGGATACCGAGGCCATCGGCGTCCGGGTCGTAGCGGGCCCCCGTGGCCGCCAGCCACAGGACGGACAGCACAGCGTCCGGCAGCGCCGACCCGGTCAGGCGGCGGACATCGTCCGCCACCTCCGCCGCGTACCCGCTCCCCTCGTACTCGAGCAGGCTCGCGGTGAACGCGAGGATCCCCTCGGCATCACGGGGCGAGGACCAGGGCTGGACGAACTTGGCCAGCCCGCTGAGCCCGAAGTCCTCGTCGAAGTCGGCGCGCGGTTCCATCTGAATGCCCCTACTGCGGGATGGCGGTGTAGACGACGTACTTCGGATCGTGGCCACGGGCGAACCTCAGCGTGACCACCACCTTGGTCCCGGTGTCGGTGCTGACCAGCGCGGGTGCGTTCGGATCGGTCGAGGGGTTCTTCCGGTAGACCTTCCCGAACGGGTCGCTGCCCATGTCCCGCACCTCCCAAGTAAAGGTCTTGGTGTCGCGGGAGTGGATGAACCCGGAGTTCCTCGGCCGGTTCTTCTCGAGCCACGCGGCCAGTACCTGGGTGTTGTTCCCGGAAGCGAGCCAACCGTTGATTGCCTTCTCCACCGCCTGGGCGGCCGTCGCCTGGTCCCTCCAGACGCTGGCCAGCCCGTCCTTCTCCACCTTCGCTTCCAGCCTGGCGCCGGAGATGTTGACGTGCTGGTCGAGGGTGTGGGCCTGCTCGATGCCTTCGTCCGCCACGATGTCCTGGCAGTTGTGCACCAGGAGGTCGCTCCCGGGGCCGCCGGCGGTGCCCACGTAGAAGGTGTGCAGCCCACCGACCGTCAGGTCGTAGACGGGGAGGGTGAGGCCGGTCCGGTCGTTCAGTGAGTTGACGGTGCGCACGGTGCCGTCGGAGGACCGCAGCCGGTCCCCCGGGCGCAGGTCGGAGGCGAGCTTCCAGCCCGAGCCCTCGACGTGCAGCAGGTGGCCTGCGGTAGTGGAGAGGCTGCCGCCGTCCTCCGTGCGGATGTCGACCAGGCGGTCGGTGTCGTGCGCGTAGGTGGCCGTGACCGTGGCGGGCCGGGTGCCCCCGGTGGCCGGGTCGGTGGCCAGGACGCCGTCCCCAGTGCGGATCTGCTCGATCGCCCGGCGGGTACCGTCGGCGAGGACAACCGTGGTCCCCGCCGGGAAGCTGTTCCACTTGCACGCCGTGCGCGTCTGGGTGGTCAGCTGGGACTCGGTCTCCAACTGCCGGACCAAGGCCCGGTCGACGTCGGGGTTGTTGCGCAGGGCCGCGAGTGCCGCCTCGGTGCCCGCGCCGTCGCCCCGCAGCGAGGCCCGGAAGGCGACGATGGCGTCGGCGCTCGCCATCAACCTGAGCTTCACCGCGTCGCCGTAGCCCTCCAGCGTGGCCTGCAGGGCGAGCTTGGCCTCCGCGATGCCGACGCCCGCCTCCAGGGCGAAACGGAAGGCGACGACTCCCTTGGCGGCCTTGGCAAGGGTGCCGTAAGGAATGAAGTTGGAGGCCGCCCAGGCGCAGGGCCCGTTGAAGCCGAAGTTCTTGAAGCACTTCACGAAGTCGTCGGTCAGCATGTGCAGCAGCAGCCGCGAGCTGTCCCCCGACATGCAGACGCCCTGCGAACACGACACCTTGTAGTGCTTCGCGTAGTCGCCGTAGGTGAGCTCGACCGTGGTCTGGTACTCGGTGTCGACCGACTGGGTCTGCAGGAGGACGGTGTTCCAGGTGGTGTACTTGCCCTGGCAGGCCGCGATGGAGAGGTCGGGCTCGGGGCATGTCTTGAGGATGTACTCGATCTCGCCCTTCACCTTGACCGTGAGGGCGACGTCGCAGACCTCGACCCCGGCGCCGTTCTTGTGCCAGGTCTTGGAGTCGGCCTTGAGGATCCAGCCGAGCTCGGTGCCCGGGTCGTCGAGGACGCACTTGGACATGTCCTCGCGGACGACCTCCTGCTTCATCCCCTCCTTCTGGTGGACCTCGATGAAGGAGACCCGGCCGTTCTCGTCGACCGTGGCGGTCTCGCTCTCCGTCCTCCCCTCGGCCGCCTCCTTCTGCTGCTTCTGCCAGACGATCTCGCGCGCCTCCTTGGCGGCCTGCTCGGCCTCCTCGGCGCTCTTCTTCGCCGCGGCGGCCGAGGCCTTCGCGTCGTCGGAGGACTTCTTCGCCTCGTCCGCGTACTTCTTGGCCTGCGCGGCGAAGCCCTCTGCCGCGCTGGCCGAGGCGTCCGCCCGGCGGACGGCGGCGTCGGCGGAGGCGGCGCTGGCCTGGGCCTGCCGGGCGTAGGCGGCTGCCTGCTCGGCGGATGCCTTGGCCTGGCGGGCGGACTCGGCGGCCTCGGCTGCCCAGCGGTCGGCCTCCCTGGCGGAGGCGGTGGCCTTGTCCGCGTAGGACTGGGCCTCGATCTGGGCGTTGCGGGCCAGCGCGTAGGACTGCGAGGCCTGGGCCGCGTACTGACGGGCCGTCGCCACCGAGCCGTCGATGCTCGCCAGATAGGAGCTGACGGTGGCGACGTGGGCCCGGGTGTAGGAGTCCCGCTGCTGGGCCTTGGGCAGGCCGATCTGGAGGAAGGTCGCCAGACCGGAGGCCGGTCCGGAGAGCGCCGCCTGCCCGGCGGCCTTGACCTCGCCGCCGCCGGCCGTCATCGCCTGGCTGACCAGGACCTTGTTGTCGTCGTCCCGGGCCTTGTACTGACCGACCGTCAGGAACAGGCGGACGGCCTCGATGCCGCCGTCCAGTGCCTTGCTGCCGGCCTCCTTCACGCCCGGGCCGCCCGCCGTCATGATCTGCGACAGCAGCACCCGGTCGTCGTCGTCCTTGCCCGGGTAGGCCCCGGTGGTGACGAACTCGCGGACCTGGGCGGCGGTGCCCACCGAGGCGGTCTCCGCCGCCAGCCGCTCGGCCGCCTTGGTCGAGCGCTGGGCGATGGTCAGGGCGCTGACCCGGTCGTCGCGCTCGCGGCCCTGTGCCAGGCCACCGTTCAGAAAGGCGAGGACATCGGAGTCCCGGCCCTCCAGCGCGGTCTCGGCCGCGGCCTTGGCCCACGGGCCGCCCGCGGTCAGCAGCTGGCAGGCGGCCTGCCGGCCCTTGCTCACGGCGACTGCGGGGGTGACCCCGGCGGCGGTAGCCTCGGCGAGCAACTTCTCGGTGGAAGTGGCGAGTTGAGCACTCGCACCGGCCTCCCAGGCAGCGGCCTTGGTCTTCTCCGCCTCGATCCGGGCGGCCTCCTCGGCGATGGCCATCTCGGCCACGGCCTGTGCCGTCAGCCGCTCGTCGTCGCTGCGGCGGGAGAGGTCGGTGAGCTTGTGTGCCGACTCGGCGGCCTTCGACGCGGTGTCGGCCGCAGCGTTGGCCTCGGTGGCGGCGGCCTGCGCGGTGTTGGCCGCGGTCGCGGCCTCTCCGGCGTGGGCGGCCGCGGCGTCGGCGGCGGCCGCGGCAGCTTCGGCGTGACCGGCCGCGCGCTCGGCGGCGCGCTGCGCCTCGGCGGCCGCCTCGGCCGCCTCCTCGGCGATCCGCACGGTGACCCCAGCGGCCCGGTGGGCCTCGGCCGCGGCGGACCTGGCCCGGTCGGCGGCCCGGCGGGCCCGCTCGGCGGCCTCGGAGGCGACGCCCGACTGGTTCGCCGCCTCGAGGGCGGCGTTCGCCGCGGCCGTCGCGTTGTCCCCGGCGTCCGCTGCGGCCTTCGCGGCGGCGGCGGCCTGGAGTCCGGCCCGGCCGGCCCAGGCGGCGGCCTCGCCGGAGGTGCGGGAGTCGGCGGCCGCGTTGCGGGCCGCGACGGCCGCGTCCCTGGCCTTGCCGGCGTCCTTCTCGTTGATGGCCGCGGCAGCGGCGGCGTCGCGGGCCCGCGCGGCGGCGTCCCCGGCCTTGGTGGAGGCGGCCGCGGCGTCGGCCGCCGCGTTCGCCGCCTGCTGGGCCGCCTCGTTGGCGGCGGCGGCGGCCGAGGAGGCCGTCCGGGCTGCGTCGGCGGCGCGGCCCGCGGCGTCGGCGGCCCGGCCGGCCGCGTTGGCCGCCTTGCCGGCCTCGCCCTGGGCAAGCCTGGTCTCCCTGGCGGCCAGCTCGGCCGCATCCTTGGCCAGCCGCGAGGCGTCGATCGCCCGCTTGGCCGCGTCCTCGGCGACCTGGGACTGCTCGCGCGCCCGGGTGGAGGCGTTGCCCGCCACGTCGGCCAGCTGAGCGACCGTCAGGGTCTCCCGGTCGTGCGCGGCGGCGGTCTGCCAGCCGTAGCGCAGGAAAGCCCGGACGTCTTCGGCCCCGCCGTCCAGCGCGGCTCCGGCCGCCTTCTTGACCTCCGGGCCGCCGGTGGCCATCAACTGGCTGAGCCGGACCCGGTCGTCGTCGTCGCGCTCCTTGAACTGACCCACGTTCAGGAAGCGGTTGACGTCCTCGATGGTGCCGTCCAGAGCCTTGTTGGCCGCGGCCTTCACCCCGGGCCCGCCCATCGCCATGATCTGCGACAGCCGGACCCGCTGGTCGTCCTCGTACTGCTTGCGCGCCCCGCCGTCCAGCATCGCCCGCACCTTGGCGGCCGAACCGGTGTCCGGGGCCAGGGCCTTGAGGCCGGCCTCCCGGACGCCCGGGCCCGCCTCGGCGAGCAGCTGCTCCAGCCGCACCCGCAGGTCCTGCTCCTCGGCGGCCGCCCGGCCGCCGTTGACGAACGCCGTGACCTCGGCGTCCGAGCCTGCCAGCGCCGTCTCGGCCGCGCGGCGCACCAGCGGACCGCCGGCCTTCCAGGCCGCCACGGCGGCCACCCGGTCGGCGACCGGGCCCTGGGCCGGCGCGGTGTCCGCAAGGGCGGTAGCCGCCGGAACCCCCGCCACCAGACTCATCGTCAGCACGCCGGCGGCGGCTGCCCGCCACCGTGCCGCGCGTGCTCGCACTGTCACCCTCATCAGTCCTGCGCCCCCATCGGTTCGGACCTTCTCCCTCTGGCACCCGCGGGTGCCGACGACGCCGCCGGCCTCCGGGCCGGCGGCAACGGGGCCGGTGGTACGGCGCGCGCGGCGCCGCACCACCGGCGGCTGTCAGTCGGTCACTTGGCGGTGGTGAAGTAGCCGGAGAGGTCGGCCACCGCGTGCACCTTGCCGCCGCCCGCGACGTGCAGGGCGATGTCGTTCTGGCTCGCCGGGACCGGGTCGCCGTTGGAGACCATGGCCTGGCCCGCCAGCACCGCCCCCACCGCGAAGTTGAGGTTGCTGGTCGCCGGACGGGCGGCACCGCTCGGGGCGAGGGCGAAGAAGCCCGGGCTCTCCGGATTGACGGCCGTCACGTTGAGCACCGAGGCCTTGGCACCGGGCGGGGTGCCCTTGACGGCAACCACCTGGCCGGCGCTGAGCGGCGCACCGCCGTTCAGTCGGGTGTCCAGCACCCGCAGCGGGGCGATCGGCCGGTACAGGCCGGCGCCGGTCGGGCTGTAGTCGCCGACGAAGTCCACGATCAGGTCGGTGGTGCCACCGCTCTGGCTGTAGACGGAGACCTTGCCGTTGGCCCCGACCGGGACGATGACCTGGTTCGCGATGGTCTGGCCGGCCGAGTAGTTGAGGTTGGAGGTGGCGGGCCTGGTGGCGCCGGCCGGGAAGACCGTCAGGTTGCCGACGGCCGCCGGGTTGGTGACGGTCAGGTTGAGGACCACGGCGGTGGCGGTGGCCGGCACGCCGTTCAGGCCGCCCACCTGGACGTCCAGGGTGGAGTAGGCGCCGATCGGCGTGGCGCGGTCACGGGTGTCGATCAGCCGCGCCGGGGTCCGGGCGGTGAACCTGCCGGTGGACTGGGGGCTGTAGTAGCCGAGGACGTCGACCACGAGGTTGACGTTGCCGGTGGTCCCCCACAGGTGGACGGTGCCGTCGATGTCGACGGGGGCGGTGACCAGGTTGGGCACGACCTGACCGGCGGCGAAGTTGACCGAGGAGCCTCCCGGGCGGGCGGACCTGGTCGACCGGACGGTGACGAAACCGGCGCTCGCGGGGTTGACCACGGTGACGTTCAGGACGGCGGCGGTGGTGCCGGCCGGCAGCTTCAGCGGGCTGGTGCCGGCCTGGCCGAGCTTGAGCTCCAGAGCGGACCCGCCGGCCGGGTCGGTCTCCCATGTGGTGCTGGCCACGACCCGGGTGTCCAGCACGCGGGTAGCGGTCACCGGGGTGTAGCCGGAAGCGGCGTACTGGACGCCTAGCTGCTGGAACCAGGAGACCAGGTCGTCCACCCGGGTCTGGGTGACACCGGTGCGGGTCTCCGTGACGCCGAGGCAACCACCCTGCCAGGAGCGGGTGTTGACGGCCACGACCTGCACCGCGCCGTTGCCCTCGCGCAGCACCGGGCCACCGGCGTCGCCGCGGCAGACGGTGGAGCCGCTCACGCTGCTCGCCGTGAGCGTGGTCGCGGCGGCGGAGTCCACCGAGAACTGCCCGGTGTGCATCTCGCCGGCCAGCCAGCGGTCCTTGGTGCGCCCGTAGCCGGCCGTCTTCAGCACCTCACCGGCGGCGGGAGCGGTGGCACTGACGGTGAGCGGCAGGACACCGGTCACGGCCTTGGCCAGCTTCAGCAGCACCACGTCGCGGTCCGCCCGCGGGACCAGCTCGATGACCTCGACCTCCTGCACCAGCGGCGAGGCGACGTCGAGGCGGTCGATGGAGACGGTGGTCCTCACCTTGGGCGCACCGGCCGCGACCTCGGCCGAGGTGTCCGGGGCGTCGGCGAAGCAGCTCTTGGCGGTCAGCACCCACTGCGGGTCCACCACGGTGCCGGTGCAGAGCCGGGACCCGTCCGCACCGGGCTTGCCGATGCTGACGGCGGTGACAGCCGGCTGGGCGCTGACCGGGCTGCCGATCCCGACCGGGCCGTCACCGGTGGCATTCAGCTCCAGCAGAACGCTCTCCGAGCCCGAACTCCCCTCGCCGACCGGGTTCCAGAAGTTCTTCTGGAGGTCGACGACCTTGGTGGTGCCGTCAGCGGTGAGCGAGGCCTTGATGGCGTGGTCGTCGGCCTTGATCTGGTAGACCCGCGGGATCTCCATGACCAGGCGGCCGTCCCGGCCGTTGATCTTGAAGCAGACCTCACTGGGTGTCAGCGCCCGGCTGAGCACGTGGACCAGGCCGGTACCCGAGGCACAGTCAGCGAGCAGGAAGTGCCCGTCGCCCGCCTTCAGGGTGATCCCACGCTCGGCCAGGATCTGTGCCGCCCCCGGATAGCTGTAGTCCTCCACCACGGTCGGCGGCACCTCGTCCGCCGCCGTGGCCGGCACCGATGCAACCGCCAACGGTACGGCCAGCGCCGCCACCAGCGGCCATGTCAGCCTTCGCCCCACACGCACGATTGCTCCCCCAAGAAGGCAGGCCGAGGGAGCACTCGTCCCCCCGGCAAGTGACAGAAACAGCCCCCCGGACGCTACTCGCCACCGATTACGGCCCGCCGTGCGCTTGTTCCCGTTCAGACAAAGCGACTTGACGGTCCGTCAATCCGCCTCCCCATCTGTCCGCAATTGGCCCGGCCACATTCGCACACGACCTGACGTCAGGTCACCATCTGACGTGATACATGTCACACCGGTCGGGCGAGCAGAGCCCCTCTCACGGCAGTGCCAGAATGGGGCACCGCGACACGAACGGGAGCGAACGAGTGGACCACGGACCGGCCGACACCCCCGAAGCGGTCCTCGGCATCGACGTCGGCGGCACCGGCGTCCGGCTCGCCCTCGCCCCGGCCGACCGTCCGGAGACCACGCTCCGCTCCCTCCGGATTCCCGCGCCCGCCCGGATCACCACCGGCGGCCAGGACGCCACCGCCCTCCTGGAGCGGCTGCTGCCCGCCCTCGGCGACCTGCTGACACCCGGCACCCGGATCGGCGCGGTGGCCGTGGGCGCGACCGGAATGGCCCTGCTGGGACGGGAGTTGGCCGCCGAGCTGCCCGGCCCACTGGCCCGCGCAACCGGCGCCCGCCGACTCGTGCTGGCCAGCGACGCCGTCAGCGCCTACGCCGGCGCCCTCGGCCCCCGCCCGGGCGTGGTCGTCGCCGCCGGCACCGGCGTCGTCGCCCTCGGCCTGCACCCGGCCCCCACGCCCACCCCCGCGCCCGGAACGGATCCCGGCGCGGAGGCCGAGCAGGACCACCCCCGCGGCGCCGCCGGCACGGAGCGGGCCGGAGGACCCGGTGACCGTGCCTTCCCGCACCCCACCGCCACCTGGCGCCGCGCCGACGGCTGGGGCCAACTGCTCGGCGACTGCGGTGGCGGATCGTGGCTCGGCCGGGCCGGCCTCGAAGCCGCCCTGCGCGCTGTGGACGGCCGCACCGGCGGCTCCCCCGCCCTGCTGACGCTTGCTCAGGACCGCTACGGCCCGGCCGCCGGCCTCCCCGCCGCCCTGCAGACCCGGGCCGACCGCGCCGGTCTGCTGGCCGCCTTCGCCCCGGACGTGGCCACCGCCGCCGCACAGGGCTGCCGGGTCTCCGCCGCGCTGATCCGCCGGGCCGGCGAGGAGATCGCGGCCACCGCGGCGGCCGCCGCCACCGGCCTGCGCGAGCCCCGGATCGCCCTCACCGGCGGCCTGTTCAACCTCGAAGCCCTCCGCGCCGCGACCCTGGCCGCCCTCCCCCCGGACGTCCGCCACCACACCCCCGACGGTCCGCCCCTGCTCGGCGCACTCCGCCTGGCCGCGGCGGCGACAACGGCAACGGCGGACTCACCCTGGCCGGTGAGCCCGCCCCTGCTGGACGTCCGCGGTCTGTGACCGGTCGTCAGGCGAAGCGCCCGCTCCGCACCGGCCCGGAGGACCGCACCCGGTCCCGGGTCGCACCGGCCCGGGCCCACACCCCGGCCACCCGCGCGGCGTACGCCGCCAGCAGCTCGGCGGAGTCGGCCGGGGCCTCCCCGTCGCCCGCGTCCGGCGTGCCGTCGGCCGCCACGATCGCCTCCGCGAGCTCCTCGGCGGAACGCCGGTCGGGCTCCGGCTCCGTCCGCTCGCCGTCCGCGTCGAAGCTCATCCCCGGCTCCCACGGCGCGACCACGTTCTGGGCCAGCAGGCCGCAGACGTCCGCCGAAACGATCGGGGTGTCGGTCCAGCAGGTGGCGTGCTCGTAGAGCACCTCGTCCGGTGCCCGCTCGTTCAACCGCGCGACCAGCTCCTGGTCACAGGCGTTGAGGTCGTACGCCACCACCAGCGCGCCCGCGACCCCCGGTCGGTACGGCGCGGCCGGCAGGCCGAACAGCGCGGCCGCCGCCAGCCCGAGCGCCCGGCTGCCCCGGTCCGGCAGCAGCGCGACCGAGGTCACCCGGCGGCCGGTGGCGTCCAGCACCACCCGCAGCCGCTCCAGTCCGAGCCGGCAGTTGTCGAAGGTGTCGCCGAGGTACGCGTACCGGCCGGTCATCCCGGCCCGGAAGCCGTACGGCGAGAGGGTGGCCAGCAGACCCCCCGTCAGCACGTGGTGCCAGCCCCGCAGGTCCTCCCCGTCCACCGGCGGGGCCGCCGCCGCCCGGGCCAGCGAGCGGGCGATCCGGTCGGCCGCCGGGCGCCAGTCCTGCGCCGGCTCCGCCAGCCGCTCGAACACCTCGCGGGTGAGGCCCAACTGCCCGTCCATCAGCGCGTTGAACGCCAGCAGGTACCCCTCCGGCCAGTCCGCCAGTCCGGCGCCCGCGGCCTGCTCCCGCAGCACCTCGACGGCCTCGCCGTGCCGCTCGCCGTCCTCCAGCGCGGCCACCAGCTCCATCAGCACCTGGCGCACCCGCCGGGTGTCCACCGGCCGGGTCCGCCCGAACAGCCCCCGCTTCGGCTCGCGGAGGACCGTCAGCGCCTCGCGCAGGGCCGGCACCGCCAACGCGGAGAGCCCGTGCTCGATGCAGGCGTAGCCGTAGTCGTACAGCGCCTCCGGGTCACCGGCGTTCGCGGCCAACTGGGCTGCCGCGCCGTACAGTTGGTCGATCTCGGCCAGTCCGGCCAGCCGCTCCACCAAGGGCGCGAGCTCATCGGCCGGCACCTGCTCGGCGAGCCGCCGGAGCTCACGGGCCGCTCCGGGCAGGTCCTCGGCCACGAGCAGTTCCTCCGCCACGGCGAGATCAGGGTGCAAAGGTCTTCCTCCAGGGGATCCGACGGTGGGTCACACGGCCCGGTCACGGGCCCGCACGATCATCGGCGCCGTTCCCCCACCGCGGCAAACGGATATCCGGCCGCCGCCCCTGAGTCCCGTACCGGGCCGGAACCTGAGTACGGCTACTCTGTCCCGCCCCCACCCCGGCCGGGAGGCTGTTCCCATGACACCGAGAATCCCGCAGCCCGCCGCCGCCCTCCTGCTCGCCCTGTTCGCCGCCGCTGCCTGGACCGCCTGGCTGGGCTGGGACCAGCGGTACGACGAGCTCCCGGACGGCTCGGTCTCCGGCCCCTACCAGGCCTGGCAGGTCATCGGGCTGGTGCTGACCCTGCTGCCGGCCGTGCTGTGGGCGGCCCTGCGGCAGTACCCGGCGGCGGGGGTGCTCGGCGTCTCGGGCGGCCTGGCCACCGCGGCCTGGGTCGACTGGTCGGGCGGCGACGGGCTCTTCGTGATCGGCGTCGGGATGGTCGCGATCGGCAGCCTGGCCTCGACCGCCGTCCTGACCGGTGTGACCCAGGCCGTTCGTTCCTGAACCTTCGCCGGTCCGCCGCCGTCGAGGGGGGCCGAGCTGACGGTGAACGAGGGTGCCGACCGTGAAGTCCGTCACCCCTCCACGGCTCCGTGCCTGGTCAGGGGTGGTCCGGCCGCAAGATCGAAACCGGCCGAAGTTAGCATGGGGGCAAGGCCCTACCCTCGAAAGATGGACTTGTGACTGTCAACGACGACGTGCTCACGAACTGGAACAACCGCGAGGAGATCGCGGAGTCGATGATTCCGATCATCGGCCGACTCCACCGGGAGAAGGACGTCAACGTCCTGCTGCACAGCCGCTCCCTGGTGAACAAGTCGGTTGTCTCCATCCTCAAGACCCACCGGTTCGCCCGCCAGATCGCCGGCGAGGAGCTCTCGGTCACCGAGACGCTGCCCTTCCTGCACGCGCTCACCTCGCTCGACCTCGGCCCGTCCCAGATCGACCTCGGGATCCTCGCGGCCACCTACAAGAACGACGCCCGCGGCCTGACGGTCGAGGAGTTCACGGCTGAGGCGGTGGCCGGTGCGGTCGGCCCCAACAAGCTGGAGCGCCGCGAGTCCCGCGACGTCGTGCTCTACGGCTTCGGCCGGATCGGCCGCCTGCTGGCCCGCCTGCTGGTCGAGAAGGCGGGCTCGGGCAACGGCCTGCGCCTGCGGGCCATCGTCGTCCGCAAGGGCAAGGGCGACGACCTGGTCAAGCGCGCCTCGCTGCTGCGCCGCGACTCGATCCACGGTCAGTTCAACGGCACCATCACGGTGGACGAGGCGACCAACACGATCATCGCCAACGGCACCGCGATCCAGGTCATCTACTCGAACGACCCGACCACGGTCGACTACACCGAGTACGGCATCAACGACGCCATCCTGGTCGACAACACCGGCATCTGGCGGGACCGCGAGGGCCTGTCGAAGCACCTGCAGCCGGGCATCGCCAAGGTCGTGCTGACCGCCCCGGGCAAGGGCGACGTCCCGAACATCGTGCACGGCGTCAACCACGACACCATCAAGCCGGACGAGCAGATCATCTCCTGCGCGTCCTGCACCACCAACGCGATCGTCCCGCCGCTGAAGGCGATGGCGGACGAGTACGGCGTGCTCCGCGGCCACGTGGAGACCGTCCACTCGTACACCAACGACCAGAACCTGCTGGACAACTACCACTCCTCGGACCGCCGTGGCCGCGCCGCCGCGCTGAACATGGTGATCACCGAGACCGGTGCCGCGTCCGCCGTCGCCAAGGCCCTGCCGGACCTCAAGGCGAAGATCAGCGGCTCCTCGATCCGCGTCCCCGTGCCGGACGTCTCGATCGCGATCCTGAACCTGCAGCTGGCCCGCGAGACCAGCCGCGAGGAGGTCTTGGACCACCTGCGCGAGGTGTCGCTGACCTCGCCGCTGCGCCGTCAGATCGACTTCACCAACGCCCCCGACGCGGTGTCGAACGACTTCATCGGCTCCCGCCACGCCTCGATCGTGGACGCGGGCGCGCTCAAGGTGGACGGCGACAACGCCATCCTCTACCTGTGGTACGACAACGAGTTCGGCTACTCCTGCCAGGTCGTGCGGGTCGTCCAGCACGTCTCGGGCGTCGAGTACCCGACCTTCCCGGCCCCGACGGCCTGACCTCCCGTCAGGACGCCGCACCCCGGCTGACCGAGGCCGCCCCCGCCACCGCGCGGGGGCGGCCTCGGCCGTTCGCGCAAGCCCTGCTGGTCCGAGGGGATGAAAACGCGCGTCGGACAATACGGTTTGACGGCGTTTCAGAAAGTAGGGGTCTCATTTCTTAGGACATTCTCCGGAGAACAGCACCGTCCGGAGAAAGGCCCAGGTACCGCCTGTGTCCGCCCTGTACCGCCCGCCGAAGAGGGCAGCAGCCCTCACCGTCCTCGCCCTCTGCGCCGGCTACCTCGGCGGCTGGGTGCCCGGTGCCGAGGCCGCCGCCGGGGACGGCTCGGTCACCGTCCGGGTGGTCCGCGAGGTGAACGGGAACGGCGCGTACGACAGCGTCCTGGAGCCCGGCATGTCCGGCGTGACGGTCAACCTGACCGACGACGCCGGCACCACCATCAGCGGCACCACCGACGCCAGCGGGCTGGTCACCCTGAACGCGGGCGCGCCCGCGAGCACGCTGACCGGCGGCAGGTACCGGGTCCAGGTCATCAACCCCAAGCCGGGCGTCCTGTACTCGGCCTTCGCCGACCGGACGGGCCTGACCGGGGCGCCGACCAAGCTCAGCAGCACCGAGGAGTTCGTCGACCTCTCGGGCGGCAGGAACGTCTCGTACACCACCGCGTTCTGGAACCCGGGCGACTACTGCCAGACCAACGCGCCGCTGGTCACCGCCTGCATCCGCAGCGAGAACCCGGCCGAGGCGGCCACCACCCGGACCCTGGTGCAGTTCCCGTACAACTCGCGCGGGGTCGACAGGGACACCACCAACCTGGCCACCAAGAGCCAGACCGGCGCGCTCTACGGCATCGGGTACAGCAAGCAGAAGAAGTGGATCTTCAGCGGCGCCCACGCGCACCGCAGCTCCGCCTACGGCCCCTCCGGCCAGGGCGCGATCTACCTGACCGACCGGGCCACCAACACCACCACCCTCTTCACCACCGTTCCGGACGCCGGGACCACGGCGCACAAGTTCACCAGCAACACCGACATCGCCTTCACCCCGATCGTGGCCAAGGAGTCGCTCGGCGACGTCGAGGTCTCCGAGGACGGCAGGGACCTCTACGTCGTCAACCTGGCGGACCGTCAGCTCTACCGCTACGACGCGACCCAGAAGACCGCGACCACCGCCAAGGCCGTCTACCCGATCCCGCAGCCGGGCGCCCCGTGCCCGGCCGCCGGCGACTGGCGGCCGTACGGACTCGGCATCCAGGACGGCGTGGTCTACGTCGGCGGCGTCTGCTCCGGCGAGTCGACGCAGTCGAAGGCCGACCTGCGGGCCGTGGTGCGCACCTTCGACCCGGTGGTCGGCACCTTCGGTGCCGTGGTGATGGACCAGCGGCTGGACTTCCCCCGCCCGATCTCCTTCGAGTCCGCGACGAACTGCAAGGGTGCCTCCTGGTACCCGTGGAACGACCAGATCCCCACCACCCAGGAGGGCAAGAACTGCCCCGCCGGGTACTACGCCAACCCCGAGCCGATCCTGGCCGACATCATCGTGGACACCGACGGCTCACTGATCCTCGGCTTCCGCGACCGGCTGACCGACCAGGTCGGCCAGGGACAGATCATCGCCGTCGGCAGCGGCCTCTACCAGCCCGCCTCGGGCGGTTCGCTCAGCCGGGCCTGCCTGTCCGGCACCGCCTTCGTGATGGCCGAGAACGGCGGCTGCGGCAAGACCGGCCGCGGCGAGAACTACTACTACAACCGCACCTACTGGGAGCACGGCAACGGCTTCTTCGCCGGCAACGCGCTCTCCAAGGTCGAGTCCACCATCGCCAGCTCCGCCGTCGACCCGATCGGCGAGATCTTCACCGGCGGCACCGCCTTCGCCGACCGCGACGGCTCCGACAGCCCGCGCGACGCCACCCACGGCAACCGGCTCACCACCTCCTTCGGCAAGGGCGGCTCGATGGCCGACCTCGAGGTGATGTGCGACGAGGCGCCGCTGCAGATCGGCAACCGGGTCTGGTACGACGTCGACAGGGACGGCATCCAGGACCCGGGCGAGAACCCGGTGGTCGGCGCCACCGTCCGGCTCTACGACTCCACCGGCGCGATCGTCGGCACCATGAAGACCACCGCGCGCGGCGAGTACTACTTCGACAACTCCAACGTCGCCGTCGGCCTCAAGCCGAACACCCAGTACACGATCAAGGTCGACCTGCCCGCCGACTACGCCTCCGGCGGCCCGCTCTTCCAGTGGGTGCCGACCCGGGCCGACGCGGGCACCAACGACTTCATCGACAGCGACGGCCGGGTCCCGGCGGGCGGCACGTACCCCGAGTACACCGTCACCACCGGCGGCCCGGGCCAGAACAACCACACCTACGACTTCGGCTTCAACCAGCCGGAGGGCGCCGTCACGGTCACCAAGACCGACCCGGCGGGCAAGGTGCTCCCCGGCGCGGTCTTCCAGCTCTGGAAGGAGTCCAACGGCACCACCGGACTGCAGAGCACCGGCGCGAGCCAGGACACCAAGGTCGGCACCCCCTGCACCACGGCCGCCAACGGCCAGTGCACCGCCACCGTCGGACTCGGCACCTACTACTGGCAGGAGACCCAGGCACCGCCCGGCTACCTGATGCCGGCCCAGCCCGTCTTCGGCCCGCTCGTCCTCACCCTGACCAACTACCAGCAGGGCGTCACCGTCACGGCGGTGGACCAGCCGATGACCGGCGTGCTCACCGTGACCAAGACCGACCCGGCGGGCAAGGTGCTCCCGGGTGCCGTCTTCCAGCTCTGGAAGGACACCAACGGGACCGAAGGCCTGCAGGCCACCGGCGCCACCCCGGACACCAAGGTCGGCACCCCCTGCACCACCCCCGCCTCCGGGCAGTGCACCGCCACGGTCGAACTGGGCACCTACTACTGGCAGGAGACCCAGGCCCCCGACGGCTACTCGCTCCCGACGCCCAGCGTCTTCGGCCCGGCGGTCCTCACCTCCGCCAACTACCAGGCGGGGGTCGCCACGGTCGCCGTGGACCAGCCGCTCACCGGCGCCGTGACGGTCACCAAGACCGACCCGGCCGGGCAGGTGCTGGCGGGCGCCCAGTTCCAGCTCTGGCGCGAGACCAACTCCGTCGCAGGACTCCAGACCGACGCCGACACCAAGGTCGGCACCGTCTGCACCACCCCCGCCAACGGCCAGTGCACCGCCACCGTCCCGCTCGGCACGTACTACTGGCAGGAGACCAAGGCCCCCGACGGCTTCCTGATGCCGGCTCAGCCCGTCTTCGGCCCGCTCGTCCTGACCACGGCCAACTACCAGGCCGGGGTCACCGTCACCGCCGTCGACCAGCCGATGACCGGCCGGGTGACGGTCACCAAGACCGACCCCGGCGGCAAGGTACTGGCGGGGGCGCAGTTCCAGCTCTGGCGCGAGACCAACTCCGTCGCCGGGCTCCAGACCGACACCGACACCCGCGTGGGCACCGTCTGCACCACCCCCGCCAACGGCCAGTGCACCGCCACGGTCGGCCTGGGCACCTACTACTGGCAGGAGACCAAGGCACCGGACGGCTACCTGCTGCCCGCCCAACCGGTCTTCGGCCCGCTGGTACTGACCTCCACCAACTACACCGCCGGAGTCACCGCGACAGCCGTCGACGAGCCCGTGAAGGGCAGCGTCACGGTGACCAAGACCGACCCCAAGGGCCAGGTGCTGGCGGGGGCGCAGTTCCAGCTCTGGCGCGAGACCAACTCCGTCGCCGGACTCCAGACCGACGCCGACACCAAGGTCGGCACCGTCTGCACCACGGCCGCCAACGGCCAGTGCACCGCCACGGTCGAGCTCGGGACGTACTACTGGCAGGAGACCAAGGCGCCGGAGGGCTTCCTGCTCCCCTCGCCCGCCGTCTTCGGCCCGCTGGTGCTCGACCTGACCACCTATCAGGCGGGTGTCGCGGTCACCGCCGTCGACCAGCCGATGACCGGCGCCGTCACCGTCACCAAGACCAACCCGCGTGGTCAGGTGCTGGCCGGGGCGCAGTTCCAGCTCTGGCGCGAGACCAACTCCGTCGCCGGACTCCAGACCGACGCCGACACCAAGGTCGGCACCGTCTGCACCACCCCCGCCAACGGCCAGTGCACCGCCACGGTCGAGCTCGGCACCTACTACTGGCAGGAGACCAAGGCCCCCGACGGGTACCTCCTCCCGGCCCAACCCGTCTTCGGCCCGCTGGAGTTGACCTCCGCCAACTACACCGCCGGAGTCACCGCGACCGCCGTCGACCAGCCGATGACCGGTGTGGTCACGGTGGTGAAGACCGACCCCAAGGGCAACCTGCTGGCGGGCGCCGAGTTCCAGCTCTGGCAGGACACCAACGGCACCACCGGCCTCCAGACCGACACCGACACGCGCGTGGGCACCGTCTGCACCACCCCTGCCAACGGCCAGTGCACCACCACCGTGGAGCTCGGGACGTACTACTGGCAGGAGACCAAGGCCCCCGACGGCTACCTGATCCCCGCTCAGCCCGTCTTCGGCCCGCTGGTCCTCACCTCCGCCAACTACCAGGCGGGCGTCACGGCGACCGCCGTCAACGAGCCGGTGAAGGGCAACGTCACCGTCACCAAGACCGACCCCACCGGCAAGACCCTCGCCGGAGCCGAGTTCCAGCTCTGGCACGAGACCAACGGCACCACCGGCCTCCAGGCGGACGACACCAAGGTCGGCACCCCGTGCACCACCCCGGCCTCCGGGCAGTGCAGCACCTCGGTCGAGCTGGGCACCTACTACTGGCAGGAGACCAAGGCACCGGAGGGCTTCCTCCTCCCCGCGCCCGCCGTCTTCGGTCCCCTGGTGCTCGACCTGACCACCTATCAGGCGGGCGTCACCACCACCGCCGTCGACCAGCCGATGACCGGCGCCGTCACCGTCACCAAGACCGACCCCATGGGCAACCTCCTGGCCGGCGCGGTGTTCCAGCTCTGGCAGGACACCAACGGCACCACCGGCCTCCAGACCGACACCGACACCAAGATCGGCACCCCCTGCACCACCCCCGCCAACGGCCAGTGCAGCACCACCGTCGGCCTCGGCACCTACTACTGGGAAGAGACCCAGGCACCACCCGGTTTCGTCCTCCCCTCGCCCGCCGTCTTCGGCCCCCTCACCCTCACCACCACCAACTACACAACCGGGGTCAGCACCACGGCCGTCGACCAACCCGTCAAGGGCAACGTCACCGTCACCAAGACCGACCCCACCGGCAAGACCCTCGCCGGAGCCGAGTTCCAGCTCTGGCAGGACACCAACGGCACCACCGGCCTCCAGACCGACACCGACACGCGCGTGGGCACCGTCTGCGCCACTCCGGCATCCGGTCAGTGCACGGCCTCGGTCGAGCTGGGCACCTACTACTGGCAGGAGACCAAGGCCCCCGACGGCTACCTGCTGCCCGCGCAACCCGTCGCCGGCCCCCTGGTGCTCGACCTGACCACCTATCAGGCAGGCGCCACCGTCACCGCGGTCAACCAGCCGATGACCGGCGCCGTCACCGTCACCAAGACCGACCCCAAGGGCAACGCCCTGGCCGGCGCGGTGTTCCAGCTCTGGCAGGACACCAACGGCACCACCGGCCTCCAGGCCGACGACACCAAGATCGGCACCCCCTGCACCACCCCCGCCAACGGCCAGTGCACCACCACCGTCGGCCTCGGCACCTACTACTGGGAAGAGACCCAAGCCCCTCCCGGCTTCCTCCTCCCCTCACCCGCCGTCTTCGGCCCCCTCACCCTCACCACCACCAACTACCAGCAGGGCGTCAGCACCACCGTCGTCGACCAACCCGTCAAGGGCAACGTCACCGTGGTGAAGACCGACACCAGGGGCAATCTGCTGGAGGGTGCGACCTTCCAGCTCTGGCAGGAGACCAGCGGGGTGGCCGGTCTCCAGACCGACGCGGACACGCGCATCGGTACGCCGTGCATCACCACCGCCATCGGCGAGTGCACCGCAAGCGTCGAACTCGGCACCTATTACTGGCAGGAGACCAAGGCCCCCGACGGCTTCCTCCTCCCGGCCCAGCCGGTGGCCGGTCCCCTGGTGCTCGACCTCGCCACCTACACCGCCGGGGTCCGCGTGACCGCCGTCAACGAGCCCGCCCGCGGCACGGTGACCGTCACCAAGACCGACCCCAAGGGCAACGTCCTCGCCGGAGCCGTCTTCCAGCTCTGGCACGAGACCAACGCCACCCCCGGCCTCCAGACCGACGGCGCCACGCCGGACACCACCGTCGGCACCCCGTGCACGACCCCGGCCTCCGGCCAGTGCTCGGACTCCGTGGAGATCGGCACCTACTACTGGCAGGAGACCCAGGCGCCGCCCGGCTTCCTCCTTCCCTCGCCCGCCGTCTTCGGCCCGCTGACCCTGACGGTGGCCACCTACTCGGCCGGCGCGAGCGTCACCGCCGTCGACCAGCCGGTGAAGGGCAACGTCACCGTCACCAAGACCGACCCCACCGGCAAGACCCTCGCCGGAGCCGAGTTCCAGCTCTGGCACGAGACCAACGGGACCGACGGGCTCCAGCAGGACGGGGCCACCCCGGACACCAAGCTCGGCGCCCCGTGCACCACCCCGGCCTCCGGGCAGTGCAGCACCTCGGTCGAGCTGGGCACCTACTACTGGCAGGAGACCAAGGCACCGGAGGGCTTCCTCCTCCCCGCGCCCGCCGTCTTCGGTCCCCTGGTGCTCGACCTGACCACCTATCAGGCGGGCGTCACCACCACCGCCGTCGACCAGCCGATGACCGGCGCCGTCACCGTCACCAAGACCGACCCCAAGGGCAACCTCCTGGCCGGCGCGGTGTTCCAGCTCTGGCAGGACACCAACGGCACCACCGGCCTCCAGACCGACAACGACACCAAGATAGGCACACCCTGCACCACCCCCGCCAACAGCCAGTGCAGCACCACCGTCGGCCTCGGCACCTACTACTGGGAAGAGACCCAGGCACCACCCGGTTTCGTCCTCCCCTCGCCCGCCGTCTTCGGCCCCCTCACCCTCACCACCACCAACTACACAACCGGGGTCAGCACCACGGCCGTCGACCAACCCGTCAAGGGCAACGTCACCGTCACCAAGACCGACCCCACCGGCAAGACCCTCGCCGGAGCCGTCTTCCAGCTCTGGCAGGACACCAACGGCACCACCGGCCTCCAAGCGGACGACACCAAGGTCGGCACCCCCTGCACCACCCCCGCCAACGGCCAGTGCACCGCGAGCGTCGAACTCGGCACCTACTACTGGGAAGAGACCAAGGCACCGGAGGGCTTCCTCCTCCCCACCCCCGCCGTCTTCGGCCCCCTCACCCTCACCCTGTCCACCTACCAGGCGGGCGTCTCCACCACCGCCGTCGACCAGCCGATGACCGGCAGCGTCACCGTCACCAAGACCGACCCCAAGGGCAGCACCCTCGCCGGAGCCGAGTTCCAGCTCTGGCAGGACACCAACGGCACCACCGGCCTCCAGACCGACACCGACACCAAGGTCGGCACCCCCTGCACCACCGGCCCTCCCGGTCAGTGCACCACCACCGTCGGCCTCGGCACCTACTACTGGCAGGAGACCAAGGCCCCGCCCGGCTTCGTCCTCCCGTCGCCCGCCGTCTTCGGGCCCCTCACCCTCACCCCCGCCAACTACCAGCAGGGCGTGAGCACCACCGCCGTCGACCAGCCCGTCCGCGGCCGGGTCACGGTCCTCAAGACCGACCCCGCCGGCCGGATCCTCCAGGGTGCGGAGTTCCGCCTGTGGCGGGAGACCAACGGCAGCGCCGGGCTCCAGCCGGACGGCGGCACGCCGGACCTGACGGTCGGTGAGCTCTGCAGGGCGGCGGCCGACGGCCTGTGCGCCCAGCAGGTCGAGATCGGCACGTACTACTGGGAGGAGACCAAGGCGCCGGACGGCTACATCCTGCCGGTCCAACGGACCACCCGCGCACTGGAGATCACCGCCGCCAACGCGGAGGCCGGCGCCACCATCACCGTGGTCAACCAGCCGATGACCGGTCAGGTCACCGTCCTCAAGACCAACCCGGGCGGTGACGCCCTCGCCGGGGCCGAGTTCCAGCTCTGGCAGGACACCAACGGCACCACCGGCCTCCAGACCGACACCGACACCAAGATCGGCACCCCCTGCACCACCCCCGCCGACGGCCGGTGCACCAGCACCGTCGGCCTCGGCACCTACTACTGGCAGGAGACCAAGGCCCCCGAGGGCTACGAGCTCCCCGCTCCGGCCGTCTTCGGCCCGCTCGCCCTCACCCCCGCCACCTACACGGCCGGCGCCACCGTCACCGCCGTCGACCAGCCGATGACCGGTCAGGTGAAGGTCACCAAGACCGACCCGAGCAGCACCCCGCTCGCCGGGGCCGAGTTCCAGCTCTGGCAGGACACCAACGGCACCACCGGCCTCCAGACCGACACCGACACCAAGGTCGGCACCCCCTGCACCACGCCGCTCTCCGGCGAGTGCTCCGCCACCGTCGGCCTCGGCACCTACTACTGGCAGGAGACCAAGGCCCCGCCCGGCTACCAACTCCCGGACCCCGCCGTCTTCGGACCGCTCACCCTCACCCCCGCCAACCACCGGCAGGGCGTGAGCACGACCGCCGTCGACCAGCCCCTCCCCGGTTCGGTCAGCGTGCTGAAGACCGACCCGGACGGAAAGGTCCTGGCCGGCGCGGTCTTCCAGCTCTGGCGCGAGACCAACGGCACCCCCGGCCTCCAGCCCGACGGCGCCACGCCGGACACCACCGTCGGTGCCCCGTGCACCACCCCGGACACCGGACGGTGCTTCGCCACCGCCGTCATCGGCACCTACTACTGGCAGGAGACCCAGGCACCCGACGGGTACGAGCTCCCGGCCCAGCCCGTGTTCGGCCCGCTCATCCTGACGATCGCCACCTTCGACCAGGGCGTCACCGTCACCGCCGTCGACCGCCCGCTCAAGGGCTGGGTCGCCGTCCTGAAGACGACCCCCGACGGCCACGCCCTCCCCGGCGCGGTCTTCCAGCTCTGGCAGGACACCAACGGCACCACCGGCCTCCAGACCGACACCGACACCAAGATCGGCACCCCCTGCACCACCCCCGCCGACGGCCGGTGCAGCACCGAGGTCCTCCTCGGCCGCTACTACTGGCAGGAGATCCAGGCGCCGACCGGCTACCTGCTCCCCTCCCCCGCCGTCTTCGGACCGCTGACCGTCACCGAGGACAACCACCGCGAGGGCGTCTCCGTCACCGTCGTCAACGAGCCCCGCCCCGGCTTCGTCCACGTCCTCAAGCGGGACACCGCCACCCACGCGGCGCTCGCCGGAGCCGTCTTCCAGCTCTGGCGGGAGACCAACTCGACGGCCGGGCTCCAGACCGACACCGACACCCGCGTCGGCGGCCCCTGCGCCACCGACGCCGACGGCGCCTGCCACTTCGGCCCGCTCCTCCCGGGCACCTACTACGCCCAGGAGACCGCGGCGCCCGCCGGCTACCGCCTCCCCGCCACCCCCGTCACCGAACTGACCCTCAGCACCACCGGTGCCGAGGCCTCGACCACCGTCACCGTCGACAACGACCGCGTCCCGCCGCCCCCGGACGAGCCCAAGAAGCCGAAGGAGCCCAAGAAGCCCCTCCCCAGGACCGGCGGCACCTCCACCACCCTCCTCACCCTCCTCGCGACCGCCCTCACCACCGCGGGCCTGGTCCTCCTCCTGACCCTCCGTCACCGGCGCCGCAAGGCCTGACCCGTACCACCGCGAGCAGAGCGGGCGCGGCAGCACCGACCGGTGCCGCCGCGCCCGCTCCGCTGCGCCCACCCACCCGTGGGCGCCGCCCGGCCTACCTACCGTCAGGAGCCCCAGCGCGAGGCCCGCGCCGCGCGTTCGACGGCGGTGACGCCGCCCGGCTCGCCGCGCTCGCGGAGGAACTCGCCGGGAAGGGTGTAGCGGGCCCCGGCCTCCGGCGACCGGGCGGCCTGCCGGACGATGTCGTCCACCAGCGCGGTGGCCATGTCCAGTCGCGGGTACCGGCCGTGCAGGGCCTCGCCCTGGGCGTCGGTGACGAACTCGCTGCCGACGCCGAAGTCCAGGCCGACGCCCCGCCGGGTCAGGTACGCCAGTGCGCCCCGGCGTTCGGCGATGCCGCCCGAGCTGTGCAGGGCGATCGCCTCCCAGACCAGGTCGGTCCGGTCGGCCCCGTAGCCGTGCTCGGTGAGGAAGCGGGCGGCCATGTCGGCGCCTTCGACCTCGAAGCGCGCCAGCCCCGGCGCCGAGGGCGAGGCGCCGAGGTCGTGCAGGACGCAGGCGTGGAAGAGGAGTTCGGCGTCGAAGTCGGCACCGGCCTTCAGCCCCTCGTGTTCGGCCGCCAGCGCGGCGAACAGGTAGCTGCGGATGCTGTGGTTCGCGACGGGCGCGCTCTCGCACGACCGGACGAGTTCGAGGGCGGCACGGGTGACGGGGGTATCCGGAAGCATCGGCAGGATGCGGTCTTCGGTGTCCATGAGGCGACCCTAGGAGCGCGGTGAGCCCCTCCGTCAGTGGCACGCGTGCCATGCAGCGATAGCATCGTGCCATGACCGGTCAGAGCTCGGGCGGGACGCACCACGTGGTCGTGCTCGCCCTCGAGAACGTCCTCGCCCTGGACCTCGGGATCCCCTGGCAGACCTTCGGGAGCTGGCCGGACGGGCCCTACACCCTCTCGGTCTGCTCGGAGAGGCCCGGCCCCGTCCAGGTGCACGGCGGCCCCGCCCTGCACGTCGCCCACGGTCTGGACCGCCTGGCGTCCGCCGACACCGTGATCGTCCCGGGCTTCCACGAGTCGACCGTGCCCGGTGCCGCGGTGACCGACGCGCTCGCGGAGGCGGCGGCCCGCGGCGCCCGCATCGCGTCCATCTGCACCGGTGCGTTCGCCCTCGCCGCCGCCGGCCTGCTCGACGGCCGCCGGGCCACCACCCACTGGCTGTACGCGCGCGAGCTGGCCAGGCGGTACCCGCGGGTGACGGTCGTGCCCGAGGAGCTGTACGTCGACGAGGGCCAGGTCCTCACCTCGGGCGGCGTCTCCGCCGGCCTGGACCTGTGCCTCCACCTCATCCGCCGCGACCACGGCCCGCACCTGGCGAACCGTCAGGCCCGCATGCTGGTGGCGGCCCCGCACCGCACCGGCGGCCAGGCCCAGTTCATCGACCTGCCGGTGCGGCCCCGGTCCTCGTCCGTCCCCGACCTGTACGACTGGGCGCTGCGCAACCTCCACCGACCGCTCACCGTCGACCAGTTGGCGCACCGGGCCGGTCTGTCCCGGCGGACCCTGATCCGCCGCTTCCACGCCGACACCGGCCAGCCGCCCATGCGCTGGCTGCTCGACGCCCGGCTCGCCCGCGCCCGCGAACTCCTCACCTCCGGCGACCTCACCGTCGAGGCCGTCGCCCGCCGCTGCGGCCTGGGCACCCCGGCCAACTTCCGGGCCCTGTTCAAGGCGCACGTCGGGGTCCCGCCGCGCACGTACCGCGAAACCTTCCGCGAGGAGTCCGGACCGGCCCGGGCGGCGCCTACGGTGGGGGCATGACGATTCGGGTGATCATCCTCAACGGCGGCTCCAGCTCCGGGAAGTCGAGCATCGTGCGGGAGCTGCAGGCGGCCCTGCCCGAGCCCTGGCTCGCGTTCGGGATCGACGGGTTCGTCGAGGCGCTGCCCGCGCGGCTGCGGGAGGGGGAGGAGGGGATCGCCTTCGCCGAGGACGGCGGGGTGGAGGTCGGGGCCGGGTTCCGGGTGCTGGAGGCGGCCTGGATGGCGGGGGTGGTGGCGACGGCCCGGGCCGGGGCGCGGGTCGTGGTGGACGATGTGTTCCTGGGCGGGGCCGAGTCCCAACTCCGTTGGCAGCAGGCCCTGGAGGGGATGGACGCGCTCTGGGTCGGGGTCCGCTGCGAGCCCGAGGAGGCCGCCCGGCGGGAGCGCCTGCGCGGCGACCGGGTCACCGGGATGGCGGCCTCCCAGGCGGGGCCGGTGCACGTGGGCGTGCGCTACGACCTGGAGGTCGACACGACCCGCACCCCCGCACCGGCCTGCGCCCGGGCCATCGCCACCCGCCTGCGGGGCGACTGACCGGGCGTCAGTCCGGCCAGGGGTCGGTGGGGAAGCGAGCGGTGAGGGGGCCGCCCGGGCGGGAGCGGTGGATCCAGACGGGCCGGTGGCCGAGTTGGGCGACGGCGGGGGTGACGTAGAGCTGGCCGCGCGGTTCGCCGGGGTCACCGGTGTCGTAGGCGGCGGCGAGCACCAGTCGGAGCGCGTCGCAGGCACCGGCGTCGGGGTCGGCCGCGGTGGAGAGCGGATCGAGGTGGGCGGCCAGCGCGGCGAGCGCGTCCCGGAGGGCGGGGGTGACCCAGGTGACGGGGGCACCGTCCAGACCGGGGTGTCCGACGGCGTCGGGCCAGGTGCGGGCCCCTGCGGGGGCGGTGGTGGTATCCATGCCGGGACCGTACGGCGGGGCACCGACAGACCTCGGGGGACGGCTGTCGGTGCGTCAGGAGAGGATCCTCCCAGGAGAGTTGAGGGACGCCTTCAGGCGTACGGTGTGAACCGGTGCTCCGCGAGGTACTCGGCGAGTCGTCGTCGGAGCTGCTCGCCCCGTGAGCAGTGAACCGCGAGCCGAGGACAGCGGGCGGGCACAATGGCGGGATGACCGTCTTCACCTGCTCGGCCTGCGCCGCGCCCCTGACCACCGCGCTCCGCCGGGCCCGGCCGGCCCGTGACGCCGGGCAGCGGGACCGGCGCGGGACCGCGAAGCCGGTGATGGCGCCGGGCACGTTCACGGTCGACGAGGCGGCGGGGTGCTTCGTGCTGAACCCGGACGACCTGCCGGGCGCGGCACTCCACCCGGACGAGGACCGCCTCGACGGCTGCTGCCGGCTCGACGGTCTGAACGGGCCCAATCTGGTCTGCGCGGCCTGCGGCGCCGAGGTCGGCACCCGGACGTCCGACTGCTGGACCAGGAACCAGGTCCTGCTCGACGCCTCCGCCGTACGGGGCCCGAGCGGGTGAACCGGCCGCCGTGCGGGGCGCGTTCCTTTGCCGCGCCGACCACCGGGCGCTGAACTGACGGCCCGGCAGGCGAGAGGCGAGGGGTGTGCGGTGCGCGGCAGGAGGACGGCAGTGGTGGTGGCCGGGGCGGGCCTGGTGGCCGCGGCGGTGGTGGGCGGGGTGGCGGCCCGGGGCGGCGGGGCGGCTCCGAGCCGGCCGGTGACCACCGACGAGGCGGCGCGGCTGGCCCTGTCCCGGCTGACCAGCTACACGGCGAGCCCGGTCGTGGTCGAGGTGGAGGTGCCGGACGGCGAGGCCGGGACGAAGGTGCGCGGGCTGGTGGACTACCGGACGGGGCACGCGGTCGGGGCGTACGAGTCGGCCACCGGGGCGGCGGGGCTGGTCGCCTGGGACACCACCGGTCTGGGCGTGGCCCCGGACGGGAACCGGAGGACCCTGCCGGAGGCGGCGCACGCGGCGGAGTCGATGCCGCCCACCGCCTGGTCGGCCCGCGCGTACACCACCGACCCCCTGGACGCGGCGCTGCGGGTCCTGATGGTCCTCGGCGCCGACCGCCCCGACAACGCCCAGCTGCTCGCCCAGTCCGGCGCCCGCTGGCTGCGCGACGAGCGGCTGGACGGCGGCCACCTCTACGGGGTGTTCTCGGGGCCGCTGCCCAAGGGGGCCGCCGACGGCGGGGCCCGGCTCTCCTACTGGGTGGACGGCGACGGGAACCTGCGCAGGTTCCAGCTGCGGGTGGACGGCCTGCCGCGGCCGGTGACGGTGGACCTGACGGAGCCTCGGGCGGCGCAGCGGGTACCGGCCACGCCGTGGGAGGTCGCCGGGCAGCCCACGCCCGCACCCTCACCGTGAGCTCCCGTCCGGGCGAGCGCACGCTCGTCCGGACGGGCGGAATCCCCCACCGCCCGGGGTGGGCCGACGGGAACGCCCCGGCGCCCGGACGCCCGCGCTCCCGCACCGCCCCGGGCACCGGCGCCCCGGCGCGCACCGGCCGCTCCCGACGACACGACGGCGGCGCACGGCTCGCAGCCGTCCCGCCCAGGGGGTTCAATCGCCACCGTGCACTCCTCCCCGTCCCCCCGCCCGCCGCTCCCCCGGCGCCTGGTCCTGGGCGGCGCCGCCGCCCTGACCGCCGGTGCCGCCCTCGCCGCCACCGCGCCCCGGGCCACCAGGACGACGGCCGGGGCGCCGCCCCCGCCGGAGCCCTCACCCGCCGTGCGGCCCCAACTCCTGCTCACCGAGCCGCAGTCGCCCCGCACCCTGGTGCTCGCCTACGACCTCCCGGAGGCGGTCACCGGCAGCGCCGGCGCGGCCGCGCTGCGCGCCCTGGTCGCGGCCTGGACCAGGGCCCTGGACGGGAACCCGCGGGCCGCGCTGGCCCTCGGCCCGGGCGCGCTGCACCGCCTGCCGCTGGCGGCCCCCGCCCTGGCCGAGCTGCCGCCCTTCCCGGGCGACCGGCTGGACCCGGCGCGCAGCGGGGCGGACGTGCTGGTCCAGCTCTGCGGGGCCGAGGGACCGGAGCAGCTCGACGGCGCGGCGGCGGTGCTGGACGGCCGGGCGGCCGGACTGCTGACGCCGCGCTGGCGGCAGGCCGGGGAGCTGCCGCCGACCGCGCCCGGCGAGACGCCGCGCAACCTCTTCGGCTTCAAGGACGGCACCGCCAACCCGGCGCGGGCCGAGCGGGACCGGATCTGGCTCACGGACGGCCCGTACGCGGGCGGCTGCCACCTGGTGTACCGGCGGATCGCGATGGACGTGGCCGGCTTCACCGGCCTCCCGACGGAGCGTCAGGAGGAGGTGTTCGGCCGCCGCCGGGAGGACGGCAGCCCGCTCGGCGGCAGCGTCGAGCGGGACGAGCCGGACCTGTACGCCAAGTACCCGGACGGCCGCTACGTGGTGCCCGCCACCTCGCACGTCCGACTGGCCAGCCCCCGCCAGGACGGCGGTGCCCGGATGCTCCGCCTCGGCTACGGGTACCGGGACGGCCCGGAGGACGAGGGGCTGGTGTTCTGCGCCTACCTGCGGGATCCCGAGCACTTCGTCCGGGTGCAGCGGCGCCTCGCCGAGAACGACGCGCTGTCCGCCTTCACGGAGCACCGGGCCTCGGCGGTCGGCTGGGTGCCGCCCGCCGGGCCGGACGGCGTCCCGGTCTTCTGAGCGGGGCCCTGACCCGCCGTCAGTCCAGCACCGCCTGGGCGTCGATCTCGACCAGCATCGGCTCCTGCGGCAGCTCGCAGAAGATCGTGGTGCGGCAGGGCTTCACCCCGCCCGGCTTGACGTTCTCCTCGATGAAGGCGGCGTAGACCTCGTTCATCAGCGGGAAGTCGGAGCGCTTGGTGAGGTAGACGCGGAACATCACCACGTCCTCCACGGTGCCGCCGCCGGCCTCGACGATCGCCTTGACGTTCTCCAGGGTGCGGCGGGTCTGCGCCTTCACGTCGCCGTGGTACAGGTACTCGCCGGTGGCCGGGTCCTGCGGGCCCTGGCCGGAGACCTGGAGGATCGGGCCCTTGCGGACGCCCTGGGAGAACATCCAGGCGGGGGCGGGGGCGCCGTCGGTGCGGATCTCGGTCTTCTCGGACATGCGGTCAGTCTCCTTGCTGAGGAACCATCAGGGGGTCTTGGGGGGCAGCCCGGCGTCGGCCGAGATGGCGGCGGCGGTGGCGCGCAGCTGCGGCACCAGCTCCAGCACCCGCTCGTACGGGAGCACAACGTCGGGCACCGAGATGGAGGCGGCCGCGACCACCCGCCCGGTGGCGTCCCGGACGGGCGCGGCCACGCAGTTGATGAAGGACTCGTGCTCGGCGTGGTCCTGGGCCCAGCCCTGGGCGGCAACGGTGTCCAGCTCGGCGAGCAGGGCGGCCGGGTCGGTGATGGTGCGGGGGGTGTGGCGGGTGTACTCGATCGTCTCCACCACCCGGCGCCGCTCGGCGAGCGGGAGGTCGGCGAGCAGGACCTTGGCCACGGCGGTGTTGTGCAGGGCGGCCCGCAGGCCGACCCGGGAGTACATCCGCACGGGGTGCCGGGAGTCGTACTTGTCGATGTAGACCACCTCGCCGCCCTCGTAGGCGGCCAGGTGGACGGTCTGACCGGTGGCGGCGTTGAGCTCGCGCAGGTGGGGGGCGGCCACGGCGCGGATGCCGCGCTGCTCCAGGGCGAGCCCGGCCAGGGCGAACAGGCCGGCGCCCAGGTGGTAGCGGTAGGCGGCGTCGCGGTAGACGAAGCGCTCCTCCTCCAGGGACTGGAGCAGGCGGAGCACGGTGGTCTTGTGCACCCCGATCAGTTCGGCGAGCTGGTCCAGGGAGCGCTCGCCCTCGCCGAGTTCGGCGAGCAGGCGCAGGGCGCGGGTGACGGTCTGGCTCATGTCGGGTTCACGGCGGTCTGGTTCATGGCGGCTCGGGCTCCGTGGTGCACGTCAGGGCAGGACAGGGGACACGATGCCATCCGCCGTCACCCGGGTCGCGGCCCACTCCTCCGCGGAGGCGGCGAGCAGGGCGCTGATCACCCGCTCGGGCGGCAGCACGCCGTGGTCCCCGGGGGTGGTGAGGGCGGAGGCGGCGCAGAGGTGACCGAGCCTCAGCCGCTCGCGTCCGCCGAGCCCCCGCAGGGTGCCCGCCAGGTAGCCCCCCGCGAAGGCGTCCCCGGCGCCGGTCGGCTCCAGCACCTCCACCGCCAGCGCGGGTTCGGTGACGGCGCTGCCGTCCTTGCCCACCTCGCTCGCCTGGTGGGCGGCGTCCTTGACCACCAGCACCCCGGGCGAGGGGAAGAGCTCGCGCAGCTTCCCGGGCTCGCCCGCGCCGAAGGCGGCCTCGGCCTCGTCGGCGCCGAGCAGCAGCACGTCGGCGGCGTCCAGCAGGGCGGGCAGCACGGCCGGGTCGCGGTCCCGCCACAGGGCCGGGCGCCAGTTGAGGTCGAAGCTGACCAGGCGTCCGGGGCGGCGGTCGGCGAGCAGGGCGCGGACCAGCGCCAGGCAGTCGTCGGAGAGGGCGGGGGTGATGCCGGAGAGGTGGAGCAGCCGGGCGCCGTCGAGCAGCCGGGCGACGGCCGGTTCGGCGAGCACGGCCGGGGAGAGGGCGGAGGCGGCCGAACCGTTGCGGTAGTAGTGCAGGCGACTGCGGCCGGGGCCGAGGTCGTGCGGGTGGTCGGTGCCGCCGGTCTCCTTGAGGTAGACGCCGGTGGCGCGGTGGGCGTCGGTGAGCACGCCGGAGACGTCCACCCCGCGGGCGGCCAGCTCCCCGGTGAGGCGGCGGCCGAAGCCGTCCTCCCCGACCCGGCTGACCCAGGCGGTGGGCACGCCGAGGGCGGCCAGCGCGCAGGCGACGTTGGACTCGGCGCCGCCGACGGCGGGGGCGAAGGAGGTGACCGTCTCCAGCGGTCCCCGACGGTCCGGCAGCAGCACGGCCATCGACTCACCGATGCAGACCGCTTGGGCCGCTCCGGCACCCGCGTGGTGAACAGTCATGGTGTGCACTCCCCTGTGACCGGGCGGTCCGTTGACTGCGCCCGGCCCGAATGCTAGAACCGTCATACCAACATGCGCAATCACCGTTGCACATGTTGCAACTTTCACCGGAGGTACAGCAGTGGGCCCGCAGTGCTACGCCACCAGCGTCGAGGGACCGGGGATCGACGGCGGCCTGGTGGCCGCCCTGGCCGAGGAGCGGCTGGACTGGCGGTTCAAGGCGCTGCCGCCCGCCGCCTGGGGCCTGACGGCCCGTGAGTACCTGGCCACCGGGCCGCGCCTGACCCAGCTCGGCACCCCGATGCTCACGCTCGACGCGGGCGCCCTGGCGCACAACCTGCGCACCATGGCGGCCTGGTGCGACGAGGCCGGGGTCGCACTGGCCCCGCACGGCAAGACCACCATGGCCCCCGCCCTCTGGCAGTCCCAGATCGAGGCGGGCTGCCACGGCATCACGCTGGCCAACCTCTCCCAGCTCCGGGTCGCCCGGGCCTTCGGCGTGCAGCGGGTGCTGCTGGCCAACACCCTGCTCGACCCGGCCGGCCTGGCCTGGCTGGCGGGCGAGCTGGCGGCCGACCCGGACTTCGCGGTGGTCTCCTGGGTGGACTCGGTGGCGAGCGTGCGGCTGATGGACCGGGCGCTGCGCACCGCCGCCGCCGAGCGGCCGGTGGAGGTGCTGGTCGAGCTCGGCGGCCCGCACGGCCGCACCGGCGCCCGCGGCGTCCCGGAGGCCCTGGAGGTGGCCGCCGAGGTGCTCCGCTCCCCCGCCCTGCGGCTCGCCGGGGTCTGCGGCTACGAGGGTGCACTGGCCCACGACGCGAGCCGCGCGGGGCTGGACACCGTCCGCGACTACCTGCGCCAACTCGCCTACCTGCACCGCTCGCTGGCCGACGACTACCCCGGCCCGCACCCCCTGGTGACGGCCGGCGGCAGCGCCTACTTCGACACCGTGGTGGAGGAGCTGGCCCCGGTCGCCCGGGAGGTCGGCGGCGCCCCGCTGGTGCTGCGCTCCGGCGCCTACCTGGTGCACGACGACGGCTTCTACCGGGGGATCTCCCCGCTGGCCCGGGACGGCCGGGGCCGCCCGTTCCGCTCCGCCATGCACGGCTGGGCCCGGGTGGTCTCGCACCCCGAACCGCAGCTGAGCCTGCTGGACGGCGGCAAGCGCGACTTCCCGTTCGACGAGGGCCTGCCCGAGCCGCAGCTGGTCCGGGGCGGCGAGGAGTTGAAGGACGCCACGGTCACCGCGCTGAACGACCAGCACGGCTTCCTGCGCGGCGCCGGCGAGGCCGCCCCGGTCGGCGCGGTGGTGCGCCTGGGGCTGTCGCACCCGTGCACCGCCTTCGACAAGTGGCAGCTCATCCCGGTGCTGGACGACGCCGACGCGGCCGAGCCGCAGGTGGTCGACCTGGTGCGGACCTTCTTCTGATGGCCGATCTGCTCTTCCGCGGCGCCACCGTCGTCGACGGCAGCGGCGCTGCGAGGTACCGGGCCGACGTCACCGTCACCGACGGGCTGATCGAGGAGATCGGCCCCGGCCTGAGCGCCCGTCAGGTGATCGACGCCGACGGCCTGGTGCTGGCGCCCGGCTTCATCGACATGCACGCGCACTCCGACCTGCGACTGCTGGCGGAGCCCGACCACCCGTCCCGCGTCACCCAAGGCGTCACCTGCGAGGTGCTCGGGCAGGACGGCCTCTCCTACGCCCCCGTGGACGACGCCACCCTCCCCGCCCTGCGCCGCCAGCTGGCCGGCTGGAACGGCGACCCGGAGGGCTTCGACTGGAGCTGGCGCAGCGTCGGCCAGTACCTGGACCGCCTCGACGCGGGCATCGCGGTGAACGCCTGCTACCTGGTGCCGCACGGCTCGCTGCGGATGCTGGCGCTGGGCTGGGAGAACCGCCCGCCGACCCCGGCCGAGCTCAGCCGGATGCGCGGGACGCTGGCGCAGGGGATGGCCGAGGGCGCCGTCGGGCTGTCCACCGGCCTGACCTACACCCCGGGGATGTACGCGGACACCGAGGAGCTGGTCTCGCTCTGCGAGGTGGTCGCGCACTACGGCGGCTTCCACGCGCCGCACCAACGCTCCTACGGGGCGGGCGCCCTGGAGGGGTACGCGGAGATGGTGGAGATCGCGGCGCGGTCCGGCTGCCCGCTCCACCTGACCCACGCCACGATGAACTTCGGCGTCAACCGGGGCCGGGCCGGCGAGCTGCTGGAGCTGGTGGACCGGGCGCTGGCCGACGGGGTGGACCTCACCCTGGACAGCTACCCCTACCTGCCCGGCTCCACCACCCTGGCCGCCCTGCTGCCGAGCTGGGCCACCGAGGGCGGCCCGGACGCGACCCTGGCCCGGCTGGCCGACCCGGCCGTCCGGGAGGGCGTGCGGATCGAGGTGGAGGAGAAGGGCAGCGACGGCTGCCACGGGGTGGTCACCGACTGGGAGACCATCCAGGTCTCCGGCGTCGGCGAGCCCGCACTGGCCGACCGGGTGGGCCGTACGGTGGCCCAACTCGCGGACGCCGCGGGGACGTCCGGCACCGAGGTGTTCCTCGACCTGCTGATCGCGGACCGCCTCGCCACCACCATCCTCCAGCACGTCGGCCACGAGGAGAACGTCCGCGAGGTGATGGCCCACCCCGCGCACACCGCGGGCAGCGACGGCCTGCTGGTCGGCGCCCGCCCGCACCCCCGGGCCTGGGGTACCTTCCCGCGCTACCTCGGCCACTACGGGCGGGAGTTGGGCGTGCTGACGCTGGAGCAGGCCGTCACCCGGATGACCGGCCGCCCGGCCCGCCGGCTGCGGCTGGACCGGCGCGGCCTGGTCCGCCCCGGCTTCCACGCCGACCTGGTGCTGTTCGACCCGGAGACCGTCCGGGACGCGGCCACCTTCGACCACCCCCGCACCCCGGCCGTCGGCATCGAGCACGTCTACGTCAACGGCCGCCCCGTCCTCTCCCAGGGCCGACCGACCGGCGCGCTGCCCGGCCGGGCCCTGCGCCGCACCGAACAAGGGACCCGAGCCCGATGACCACCGTTCTGCCTTCCCCCGCCGCCCTGCGGGCCGCGCTCGCCGAGGACCCGGTGATCGCCGTGGTCCGCGCCCCGCACATACCCGACGCCGCCGCGCTCTGCGAGGCGCTCGCGGCCGGCGGCATCGGCTGGACCGAACTCACCTTCACCACCCCGGAGGTGACCACCCACCTGGCCCGAGCCGCGGCGGCCGCCCACCCGGTCGGGGTGGGCACCGTGCTCACCGCCGACCAGGCCGCCGAGGCCCTGGACGCCGGGGCCCGCTTCCTGGTCACCCCCGGCCTGCGCCCCGAGGTGGCCGAGGCCGCCCACCGGGCCGGCGCCCCCGTCCTGCTCGGGGCGCTCACCCCGACCGAGGTGGCCGCCGCGCTGGACCTGGGCGCCGCCGCCGTGAAGGTCTTCCCCGCCAAGGCCTTCGGCCCCGGCTACTTCAAGGACCTCCAGGGCCCCTACCCGGGCGTCCCGCTGGTCGCCTCCGGCGGGGTCAACGCGGGCAACGCCGCCGACTTCCTGGCCCACGGCGCGCTCGCCGTCTGCGCGGGCACCGACGTGGTGCCGCCGGCGGCGGTCGCGGCCGGGGACTGGGCCGAGATCACCCGCCGGGCCAAGGCCTTCACCGAGGCGCTGCGGCGGGCCTGACCGCCCGTCACCCCCGCCGCTCCGGTTCCACACCCGGGCGGATCTCCGGGCCGTTCCGACGGGCCCCCTCCGCATGATCGAATCGGGCCCGAGCGCCCCGCACGGGGGCGGGTACGGAGCGGGGGGACCGGACTGTGGCGGCCAGGGGTGGACGGGTGGCGGTGCTCGGCGGCGGGGTGGCCGGGCTGACGGCGGCGACGGAACTGGCCGAACGCGGCTTCGAGGCGACGGTGGTGGAGCCGACCGGCTGGGGCGGCAAGGCCCGCAGCTCCTCGGTGCCCGGTACCGGCACCGGCGGACGGCTCGACCTGCCGAGCGAGCACGGCTTCCGCTTCTTCCCCGGCTTCTACCGCAGCCTCCCGGACACCCTGCGCCGGATACCGCTCGCCGGGCAGCCCGACGGGGTCGCCGGGAACCTGCGGGAGGCCACCCACATGCTCTCCGCCCGCTCCGGCCGGGTCGGCGAACGCCTCACCGACGTCTCACTGGCCGCCGGGGCACGCAGCCCGCTGGAGTTCCTGCGGGCCATCGGCCTGGGCACCGACGGCACCGGGCTCACCTCCGAGGAACTGCTCTACTACGCCAACCGCTTGCTGGTCTACATCACCAGCAGCGAGGAGCGCCGCCTCGGCCAGTGGGAGCACACCCCCTGGTGGGACTTCAGCCGGGCCGAGGGCTCCTCGGAGGAGTACCGCAAGGCCTGCGTGGTCGGCACCACCCGCACGGTGGTGGCGGCCCGGGCCGAGGTCTGCAGCACCCACACCGTCGGCGGCTTCCTGGAGGCCTTCTGCTACGGCTTCCTCGGCCGGGGCGAGGTGCAGCCGGCCGACCGGGTGCTGAACGGCCCGACCAGCACCGCCTGGATCGACCCGTGGGTCCGTCACCTCACCTCCCTGGGCGTGCGGTTGGAGCTGGGCCGACGGGTGGAGCGGCTGACCGTCTCGGGCGGCGCGGTCACCGGCGCGGTGCTCCGCGGGCCGCACGGCGAGCGCGAGGAGCTGACCGCCGACTGGTACGTCTGCGCGCTCCCGGTGGACCGGCTGGGCGCCCTGCTGGAGCGTGGACTGGCCACCGCCGACCCGGAGTTGAAGAGCGTGACCGAGCTGCGCACGGACTGGATGGTGGGCATCCAGTTCTACCTGCGCGAGCCGGTGCCGGTGGTCCACGGCCACGTGATCTTCCTGGACTCGCCCTGGGCACTGACCTCGATCAGCCAGGCCCAGTTCTGGGACCACGACTTCCGCGCCACCTACGGGGACGGCACGGTGGCGGACTGCCTCTCGGTGGACGTCTCCGCCTGGGACACCCCCGGGATCCTCTACGGCAAACCGGCCCGCGAGTGCACCAGGGCCGAGGTGGCCGCCGAGGTCTGGGCCCAGCTCTGCGACGGTCTGAACGGACCCGGCCGCCCGAGGCTCCGTCAGGAGCAGCTGCACTCCTGGCACCTGGACCCGGCCGTCCGCGGCCTCGACGGCCCGGGCCCGGCCGTCAACGACGAGGCCCTGCTCATCAACACCACCGGCTCCTGGGCCGCCCGCCCGTCCGCCGTCACCGCCGCCCCCAACCTCTTCCTGGCCGGCGACCACGTCCGCTGCCCGGTCAACCTCGCCACCATGGAGGGCGCCAACCAATCCGCCCGCCTCGCGGTCAACGCCCTGCTGGAGGCCGCCCGCCACCCCGCCGCCCCGGCCGAGGTCCACCAGCTCCACCAGCCCCCGGAGCTCCGCCGCCTGAAGCAGGTCGACGCCGAGCTGTACCACCAGGGCCGCCCCCACCTCCTCGACGGCCCGGCCCCCTGGGAGCCGGGGGCTTAGGAGCGGTCTCCTCGCCGGGCGGTCAGTGCTCGCGGTCGACCACCAGGGCGACCAGCAGGGCGAGTTCGGCCGCAGCCGCGCGGTCGTCGGTGAGCCCCGCCAGGCGGGTGCGGGCCGCGGCGGCGTGGGCGGCGGCGCGTTCGACGGTCCAGCGGCGGCCGCCGGCCAGCTCCACCAGCCGTGCCAGCTCCTCGGGCCGGGCCTCCGGGCGGCGGTACTCCCGGGCGAGCTCCGCGCCCTCCGGCGTACCGGAGTCCAGGGCGGCCACCACCGGGACGGAGAGCTTGCGGCGGGCCAGGTCGGCGAAGACCGGTTTGCCGGTGACGGCCGGGTCGCCCCAGATGCCGAGCAGGTCGTCGGTCATCTGGAAGGCCGTCCCCAGGTCGCGGCCGAAGGCCGCCCACGCGCTCGCGGCCTCCGGGCCGGCCCCGCCGTAGAGCGCGCCGAGGCGGCAGGCGCAGGCGAACAGCGAGGCGGTCTTGCCCTCGACCATCTCCAGGCACTCGTCCAGCGTCACCCCGTCCCGCCGCTCGAAGACCAGGTCGAGGCCCTCCCCCACGGCCAGCGCGACCAGGGTCTCCAGCAGGGCGGCGGAGGCCTCCCGGGCCACCGCCTCGGGCGCGCCGTCCGGGGCGGCGAGCACGTCGAAGGAGACCAGCAGCAGCGCGTCGGCGGCCCGGGCGGCGGCCGAGGGGCCGAACACCCGCCAGGCGGCGTCCCGGTGACGGCGCACCGGATCGCCGTCCAGCACGTCGTCGTAGAGCAGCGAGAGGTTGTGCACCATCTCCACCGCGGCGGCGGCCGGCACGGCGGCCCGCGCCTCGCCGCCGACCGCCCGCGCGCAGGCCAGGGTCAGCGCGGCCCGGACGGCCTTGCCGCGCTCCCCCTCCCCCGCCCAGCCGAACTGGTAGGCCGCGACCTCCGCCGGAAGGCCGTCCAACTCCCTCACCCAGGAGCGGAGTTGTCCTTCGCAGGCGTCACCCGCCGCCCGCAGCAGGGCCTCGACCGCGGACACCCGCGGATCAGCCGCGCAGCTTGCGGTAGCGGCGGTGCAGCCGCTGGAGGGTGACCAGGTAGTCCAGGCGGTTCTCCAGCGTGAGGCGGTACTTGAGCTTGGGCAGCGGACGCAGGCCCTCCAGCTTCTCGACGCCGATCTCCCGCAGCAGCCGGCTGACGTGCTCCTGGTACGCCGCGCGGTAGTTCGCGTCGCCGTCGGGCACGGTCGAGAAGAACATCGGGATCTCCTCGGTCAGGCAGTTGGCGTCGTAGGCCGCGAGGTACTCCTCGCGGAACTTCGCCTCCGGCCGGGCCTGCAGCCACTCGCGGACCAGCTGCATCGAGCGCACCCGGTCCGTCAGGCCCCGGGTGTCGGTGCGCTGCTGGGTGATGGAGGCGCCGTCCTCGCGGATCCGCCAGTGGTAGATCGGCTCGGAGAGCACGTCCACGCTCTTGGCCAGGAAGTGGTGCGGCACGCTGACCGGCGCGTCCTCGTAGAGGATGCCCTCGGGGTAGAGCACGCCGGCCTCGTCGAAGAAGGAGCGGCGGTAGACCTTGTTCCAGGCCGTCCGGTCGGTGAGCAGCGCGGGGAACTCGCTGACGTGGGTCTGCAGCCGGGTGCGGCCGAAGGCGCGGCGGTGGGCGCCGGAGGGCTGCAGGCCGGCGATCCGCAGGCGCAGGGTGTTGCCGGTGACGAAGTCCGAGCCGGTCTGCTCCAGGGTGGAGATCATCAGCCGGTACGCGCCGGGCGGCACGGTGTCGTCGCTGTCCACGAAGGTGAGGTAGGTCGAGCCCGGCGCGATGTTGCGGTAGCCGGTGTTGCGGGCGGCGCCGAGGCCCTTGTTCTCCTGCCGCACCAGCCGGAAGCGGGAGTCCTTGGCCACGTACCGCTCGGCGAGGGCGGCGCTGGAGTCGGTCGAGCCGTCGTCCACCATCACGCACTCGAAGTCGGTGAAGGTCTGCGCGGCGATGGAGTCGAGGCACTCCTCCAGGTACTGCTCGACGTTGTAGACGGGGACGACGACGGAGAGCTGGGGAGCCATCGGCTGGCTGGCCTTTCGGAGCGGGGCGGGCGGGGCGGCCACGGGGTGCAGCAGTCGGGAGGCCCCAGCTTATGACAGCGGCCGCACGGCTCCGTCCGACCTGCGGCCCGTGCCCGAACGACCGGGGTGCCGTCGGCCCTGTGGGCGGCCCGTGATAGTCATTCCGGCACGGGCACCGATCATGGGCGCCCGGTGAAGATTCCGAGGACGACTCCCGGGGGAACGAGATCATGGCGCTATTCCGACGGCGGTCCGCCGGTGACGGCTCTGCGGGTCGCTCCGGCTGGGGGTTCGGACGGGCCGCGCGCTCGAAGCAGGTGCCGACGCTGGACCCGGCCCTGGGGGATCCGCGGCTCCGTGAACTGCTCCGCCTGGCGGAGGCCGCGGCGGCCGACGGTGCGGCCGGCTGGGCCGTGCTGCGGGCCGAGCTGGCCGCCGTGCAGGACCAGGCCGAACTGACCAGGCTGATCGACCTGGTGACCGACGTCGAGGGCCTGGAGCGCACGCTGGACACCGCGTCGGCGGCCGACCCGGCGGACTCGCTGACCCTGCTGGTCTCCGGCGCCCGCCAGGTCGCCTGGGCCTGGGAGGCTCGCACCGGAGCCCGTGCGCAGCACGTCTCCGAGGAGCAGTGGAAGCTGTTCGGCGAGCGGCTGGAGAAGGCCGAGGAGCAGCTGCTGGAGGTGGCCGAGCGGGAGCCCGGTTGGCTCGCCCCGTGGTACTTCCTGCAGGTCTCCGGCCGGGGTGCCTCGCTGGGCCAGGCCGTGGTGCGGGCCCGGTTCGACGCCGCGGTGCGCCGCCACCCGTTCCACCGGGCCTCGTACACCCAGCAGCTCCAGCAGACCTGCCGCAAGTGGGGCGGCTCGCACGAGCAGATGCACGCCTTCGCCCGCTCCTCCATGCTGGCCGCCCCGGTCGGCAGCCGGCTGGCCGAGCTGGTGGTGCTCGCCCACCTGGAGCACTGGCTGGACCTGGAGTCCGGCGAGGACTCGCAGTACCTGGGCAGCCGTCAGGTGGTCGCCGAACTGCGGGAGGCCTACGAGCGCTCGGTCGGCCACCCCGACTACCGGCGCGAGCCCGGCTGGCAGGGGGCGCACAACACCTTCGCGATGGCGCTCGCCATGGTCGGCGAGAAGTTCTACGCCCGGCGCCTGTTCGAGGAGTTGGACGACGCGGTGACCGAGTTCCCCTGGCAGTACCTGGACCGGGACCCGGTCGCGGCCTTCACCCGGCTCCGCGACTCCTGCGCCCGCTGACCGGCCGTCAGCCCTCCCTGCGCCCGCCCCTCTCACCGAAAGAGCCAGCACCGGTGTCCTCCACCAACAACGCCCCCGGCGCGCACACCTTCCAGGTGGACCTGCGCGGTCTGGTGGACCTGCTCTCCCACCACCTCTACTCCAGCCCGCGGGTCTACCTGCGCGAGCTGATGCAGAACGCGGTCGACGCGCTCTCCGCCCGCCAGATGCTCGACCCGGCCGCCCCGGCGACGATCACCATCAAGGCCGGTGCGGAGTTCTCCGTCACCGACACCGGCGTCGGCCTCAGCGAGGCCGACGTGCACACCTTCCTGGCCACCATCGGCCGCAGCTCCAAGCGGACCGCCGACGGCGGGCTGGACGGCTCCGGCCTGGCCCAGGCCAGGAGCGACTTCATCGGCCAGTTCGGCATCGGCCTGCTGGCCTGCTTCGTGGTGGCCGACGAGATCACCGTGGTCAGCCGTTCGGCGAAGACCCCGGACGCCCCGGTGATCGAGTGGCGCGGCGGCTCCGACGGCCGGTACACCATCACCACCCTGCCCGCGAGCGCCAAGCCGGAGCCCGGTACCACCGTGACGCTGCGCCCGCGCCCGGACGCCGCCGAGTGGACCACGCCCGGCAGGGTGCTCGAACTGGCCCGCCACTACGGCAGCCTGCTGCGGCATCAGGTCACCGTGATCGACGGCGGCGGGGTCGAGATCCCGGTCAACCCCAACCCGGCGCCCTGGGCGGCGGGTTACGGTTCCCCGCTGGCCCGCCGCGAGGCGCTCACCGCGTACTGCCGCTCCACCTTCGACTTCACCCCGCTGGACACCATCGAGCTGGACCTGCCGCTGGTCGGCCTGCGCGGCGTGGCCTACGTCCTGCCCGACGCCGTGCCGCCGTCCCGGCAGGCCGGCCACCGGGTGCACCTCAAGGGCATGCTGGTCTCCGACACCGCGCCCGAACTCCTGCCGGACTGGGCCTTCTTCGTCCGCTGCGTGGTGGACGCCGACAGCCTGCGCCCGACCGCCTCCCGCGAGGGCCTGTACGCGGACGAGACGCTGGCCGCCGTCCGGGACGCGCTCGGCGCCCGGATCCGGGACTGGCTGACCGGCCTGTCGGCCAGCGACCCGGCGCTGCTGCACCGCTTCATCGGCGCGCACCACCTGGCCGTCAAGTCCCTGGCCCGGCACGACGACGAGCTGCTGAAGATGCTGCTCCCCTGGCTGCCGTTCGAGACCACCGACGGCAACGTCACGCTGGACGAGTTCGCCCGGGCGCACCCCGTGGTGCTGGTCGCCCGCACCGTGGAGGAGTTCCGCCAGGTGGCCCCGATCGCGGCGGCCGCCGGGCTCGGCGTGGTCAACGGCGGCTACACCTACGACCGCGACCTGGTGCACCGCCTGCCCGAGATCCGGCCCGGCAGCTCGGTGGCCGACCTGGACCCGGGCACCGTCACCGCCCACCTGGACGCCGTCTCCCCCGACGCCGAACTGGCCGCGGCCGCCTTCCTGGCGATCGCCCGCGAGGTGATCGGCCGCTTCGACTGCGACGTGGTGCTGCGCACCTTCCACCCGGCCAGCGCCCCGGCCCTGCTGCTGGACAACCGGGAGGCCCGGCACGAGCGCAACCGGGCCCAACTGGCCGACGAGGCCGACGGCCTGTGGGCGGACATCCTGGGCTCGCTGCGGGCCGAGGTGCCCCGTGCCCAGCTGGTGCTCAACCACCTCAACCCGCTGGTGCGCCGCGCCGCCGGGATCGGCCACCGCGAGCTCGCGGTGACGGCGGTGGAGGCGCTCTACGGCCAGGCCCTGCTGCTCACCCGCCGCCCGCTGAAGTCGAGCGAGAGCGCCCTGCTCAACCGCTCCTTCATCAGCCTGCTGGACCACGCCATGCTCGGCCACGAGTCGGCCGCGCCGCACGAGGAGTCCTGATGACCGACACCAAGGACGCGCTCTACCAGGCGCTGCGCGACAACGACACCGAGCCGCACGGCCGCCCGCGCACCGTCAAGGCCGAGGAACTCGCCGAGGCCGCCGAGCAGTTCGACGACCGCGAGCTGCTGCTGCTCGCGCTCTTCGACCTGATGGAGGCGTACGAGTACGACGCCGAGCCGCGCAAGGCCCCGGTGGTCTTCGCCCGGATCCTCAAGCTCTGGGACCAGCACCCGGACGACTTCAACGAGTGGAGCAGGCTCCAGCTCTTCTGGCGCTTCAAGTGGGTCGCCAGCGCGCTGCTCAGCGTGCCGGACGTCCCGCTGGCGGCGATCGAGCGCTGGCACGGCGAGATGCGCGACCGGTACCGCACCGAGGGCCTCGGCCTCCAGCCGTACTACGCCCAGCGGTTCCACCTGGCCGCGCACACCGGCACCGGCGAACCGGACGCCTACGACCTGTGGGCCGGTCGCCCGCGCACCCGCTACAGCGACTGCCACGCCTGCGAGTTGCGCGCCCAGGCCCGCCACCACGTCCGCCACGGCGACGACGCCCGGGCCCTGGAGACATGGGCGCCGGTGCTGGACGGCAGCGACACCTGCGCCGAGGAGCCCTACACCAGCCAGGCCGACGCGCTGCTGCCGCTGCTGCGGCTCGGCCGCACCGACCAGGCCCGCTCGGCCCACCTGGCCGGGTACCGGGCGGCCCGCGGCAAGTCCAACGCGGCGAGCCAGATCGGCCTGCACCTGGAGTTCTGCGCGCTCTCCGGGAACGCGGCGCGCGGCCTGGAGATCCTGGCCGAGAACCGCGACCTGTTCGCGGCCGCCCAGGGTGACCCGATCTCCCACCTCTCCTTCCTGACCGGCGTGGAGCTGCTGCTGGCCCGGCTGGCCGGCCAGGGCCACGGCGAGCTCGCGGTCAGCGGCCCGCCCGGCGGCCCGGCCACGGTGGCCGGGCTGCTGGAGCTGGTGCGCGCGCAGGCCGAGGAGCTGGCCGCCCGCTTCGACGCCCGCAACGGCACCGACCGGGTCGGTTCCTGGCGCCGGGAGCGGCTGGAGCGGCAGCCGCTGCTGGCCGAGCCGCTGGCGCTCGGCCTGCGGGCCAAGCAGGGTGCCGCCGTGCCGGCCGCCCCGGTGGCACCGGCCCAGCCGGTCGAGCCCGCGCCCGAGGACTTCACCGAACTGGTGCAGCGGGCCCGCAAGTTGCGGCTGACCGCGCACCCCGAGGCGGACCGCCTCTGGCAGCTGGTCGCCGAGCGCCGGGACGGGGGCGCCCCCGTCCCGGCGGAGCTCGGCCCCGAGGCGCGGCTGCTCGCCGACCTCGCCCTGCAGCGCGCCTCGGACGCCTTCGACCGCGACGAGGACGACACCGCCGCCGCCGAACTGGTGGTGGCCCAGGAGCAGTTCGAGCTGGCCGGGTACCCGGACAAGGCCGCCGCGCAGCGCGCCCGGGCCGCCCTGGTCAACTTCACCGACGAGGACTGGACCGCCGACTGGGCGGTGCTGGACGAAGCCCTGCGGATCACCGAGGAGGCCTTCGCGGCCGGCCGGGCCACCGGCCCGGAGGACGTCCTGGTGGTGCGCCAGTGCCGGGCGATGGCCGGCTACCGCGGCCTGGTCACGGAGCTGCCCGAGCCCTCCGCCGAGGCCACCGCCGTCTTCGAGCGCGAGGTGGAGGCGTACCGGACGCAGGCCCTGACGCACGGTTACCCGCACCGCGCCGCCACCGCGCTGATGTACCGGGCCGACGCGCTGGGCCGGGCCGGGCAGCTGGAGCCGGCCGAGGCCGCGGCCACCGAGGCGCTGGCGCTGCAGGAGAGGGCCGAGACCCCCTGGCACACCCCGCGCACCCTCAGCCTGCTCAGCCAGCTGCGCTTCCAGGCCGGTGCGCCCGCCGAGGCGGTGCCGCTGCTGCACCGCGCGCTGGCCGAGGCCAACCGCTGGGGCGACTCCGGCTTCCCGTACGGCTCCACCTACGCGATGCTCGGCCACGCCTACGCGCACGGCGGCGACCACGCCGGTGCGGTCCGCGCCCTGTCCGAGGCAGCAGCCCGCCTGGACGCCGAGGGCGAGGCCGCCGGCGCCGCCGAGATCCGCGGCCAACTGGCCGACCAGCTCCGGGAGACGGGCCGCCCGGCGGACGCCGTCGCGGTGCTGGAGTCGGCCCTGCTGGAGACCGAGGGCGTCGACGAGCGGCTGGTGGCCCAGCTCCGGCTGGACCTGGCCCGCGGCCTGTACGCGCTGGACGAGAACCGCGAGGCGGCCGAGGAGTACCTGAAGCTGGCCGACGTGGTGGCCGGCTGGGAGGACCAGGACATCCACACCATGGTCGCCTGCGAGGCCACCGTCGCCCTGGCCGAGGCCGGCCACTGGGAGGCCGCCGCGGCCGCCCGGGAGCGCGCCGTGGCCTCGCACGCCAAGGCTCCGCGCACCGGCCAACTGGCCGACACCTTCCAGCAGTTCGCCCGCCTCACGGTGAGCGACCGGGGCCCGGACGGCCTGCCGGACGCGCTGGCCCTGCTGGCCGAGGCCGACCGGATCCGCGAGGCGGCCGAGGAGGCCGGCGAGGAGCTGGACTTCTGGTACCTGGAGGGCTCCGCGCACGACTCCCGGGCCCGGGTGTACGCGATGGCCGAGCAGTTCGAGGAGGCCCTGGCCGAGGCCGAGCTCTCCATCGCCGCCTACGACCGGGGCGCCGAGCGCGGCGAGGGCTCGCGGGCCGAGTCGGTCCGGCTGGCCGCGGTCCTGGAGGGCGGCCGCCTGGGCCGCACCGAGCAGGCGGTGGCCCGCCTCACCGCCGGGATCGACCGCTGCACCCGAGCGGGCCTGCTGGAGGCCGCCGGAATCCTGGCGGACCTGCGCGAGCGCATGCAGGAGGGCTGACCCTCCCTCACCTCCCCGGGCCGCCCCCGCCGTTGCGCGGGGGCGGCCCGGGCCGTTCCGGTGTTGGATGGGGCCGTCCGCCCCGCATCAGCACCTCGGAGCCGCCGCGTGACCGCACTGCCCGACTTCCGGCTGGAGACGTACTTCTCCCGCTGGGAGTTCACCGCCCGGTACCACCTGACCGCCTCCGACGCGCAGAGCATGCGGATGACCGAGCTGCTGGAGCTGGCCGACGGGGCGGACCGCGAGGCCTGGGAGACGCTGACCCTCGGCTACACCGAGACCTACGGCGACCCGGGACTGCGGCGGGCGGTCGCCGAGACCTGCGTGCTGGCCGAGGCCGAGGACGTGATCTGCTTCGCCGGTGCCGAGGAGGCGCTCTACCTGGCGATGCGGGTGCTGCTCTCCCCCGGCGACCACGCCGTGGTGGTCACCCCCAACTACCAGGCCGCCGAGACCGTCCCGCTGGCGATCTGCGAGGTGACCGGCGTGGCCCTCGACCCGGCGAGGGGCTGGGCCCTGGACCTGGACGAGGTGCGGGCCGCGCTGCGGCCGAACACCCGGGTGGTCTCGGTCAACTTCCCCAACAACCCCACCGGCGCGCTGATCCCCGCCGCCGACCTGGCCGCGCTGGCCGAGCTCTGCGACGAGCGCGGCATCCGCCTGTTCAGCGACGAGGTCTACCGCGGCCTGGAGGCCGACCCGGCCACCACCCTCCCGCAGGCCACCGACCTCTCGCCGAACGCCCTCTCCCTGAACGTCACCTCCAAGGCGCTCGGCCTGCCCGGCCTGCGGGTCGGCTGGATCGTCTGCCGGGACCGCGAGCTGCTCTCCCGGCTGGAGCGGGCCAAGCACTACACCTCGATCTGCAACTCCGCCCCGGGCGAGCTGCTGGCCCGGATCGCGGTCAAGGCCTCCGACCGCCTGCTGGCCCGCAACCGGGCGCTGCTGAACTCCAACCGCCCGGTCTTCGACGCCTTCTTCGCCGCCCACCCCGGCCTCTTCGACTGGCAGGGCCCGGCCGGCGGCTGCGTCGCCTTCCCCCGCTATCTGGGCCCGGACGGGGTCGAACGCTTCTGCACCGAGCTGGTCGAACAGGCCGGGGTGCTGCTGCTCCCCGCCTCCGTCTTCCGCTCCGAGCTCACGCCCGTCCCCGCCGACCGTTTCCGGATCGGCCTCGGCCGCCGCGACCCGGAGCCGGCCCTGGCCGCCCTCACCGACTGGCTGGCTGCGCGCTGAGCAGCCGCCAGCCGGGTCCGGAGCTCCCGGGGCGGATCAGCGGGCCGGGGCGGTGGCCGTCGGCGGGGCGCTGCCGGGGACCGGGGCGGCGGGGGCGCCGTCGTGGTGACCGGCCAGCCAGAAGCCGGCCAGCAGGCCGCCGACCGCGAACACCTTGTGCCGGTTCAGCTTCCACCAGGACGGCGAACCCGCTGCCATGAAGCGCAGTTGGGTGAAGTCCGGATGGTCGTGGGGCGGGGCGTCCTTGAACATTCCCATGGTGGGTGAACCTCCTTCCACGTTCAGGGGGTTCATGACCATACGCCCGACTCTGTCTTGATCGCAGGCCATTAATCCTTTTCCCCGGCGGCACTGATGCCTCGTCAGCACCGCGGCCCCCGCCGGTTACGGTGGCCGGGTGCCCACCCCACTGCCGCCCGGCTGGCTCCCGCCCGAACGGTTCGTGCCCACGCTGCCGCACGGCCTGGCCTGCGCGGGCCTGCTCTTCACCGACCCGGCCGGCCGGATGCTGGCCCTGCGCTCGGTCCGGGGGCCCGACCAGTACGTGCTGCCCGGCGGCTTCCTGGAGGAGGGTGAGGACCTGCTCGCGTGCGCCCTCCGGGAGACCGTCGAGGAGCTCGGCTTCCTGCCCGCCGCCTGCGCGGGCGCCGATCCGCCGCTCCTCGTCCTGGCCTGGTCCGCCCCCGAGCGCCACTGGCCCTGGCGGCTGGCCGCGTTCTTCGACGGCGGGGTGATCACCGAGGCGGAGACCGCCCGGATCGTGCTGGACCCGGTCGAGCACGACGCCTTCGCGCTGCGCCCCGCCGAGGAGCTGATCGCCCTCGCCGACACCCGCCGCGGCCGGGTGCTGCGCGCCGTCGCCGAGGCCCGCCGCACCGGCCGCCCGGCCTACCTCGTCCTCCCCCCGAGCGGAAGCTGAGCGGGCCCCGCCGGCAAGTGCCGACGGGGCCCGCTCTCCCGGCAGGATCAACTGCCGTGCACGCCCAAGTCGTAGACCGAGTACCCCCACTGGGTGCCGCGCTGCTCGCCGTGCAGGCGCACGTACCGGGCCAGGGTGGCCGGGAAGACGGCGGTGTCCAGCCCGCCGTTGCCCTCGGCGGTCGACCAGACGGTCCGCCAGGAGGCGCCGTCGTCCGAGACCTCGATCCGGTACCCCTTGGCGTAGGCGCGCTCCCAGAGCACGGTGACCCTGCCCACCACGGTCGGCGCCCCGAGGTCGATCCGCAGCCACTGGTCATCGCTCCAGTCGCTGGCCCAGCGGCTGCCCGAGTCGGCGTCCACCGCCCGCCCGGCGGCGTAGCTGACGAAGGGGTTCCACTCGGTGGAGCTGGCGGCGGCCGGGCGGCCGGCGGCCAGGTTCACCGAGGCGTTGTGCTTCTCGGCGGAGCCCCAGGTGGTCAGGTAGGACTCGGCGCCGCGGAACAGGTCGTCCACCACGCCCTGGCCGCCGACCAGCCGGATGTCCTCGATCCAGTCCGGCACCATCCCGACGTGCGCGGCGCCGTCGGTGTTGAGGTCCCAGGTGCGCTGCCCAGTGGTCTGACGGTCGATCAGCGATCCGCCGTCGGTGGAGCGGAACGGGTAGCGGACCGGGTTCGGGGTGTCCGCCCCGCGCGGGCCGGGCCAGCCGCCGACGCCGTTCATGTCGGTGCCGTAGCCGTAGCCGACGCCGTACTTGTCGCGCAGCGCGTCGGTCCGCTTCGCCTCGGCGGAGAAGCCCTCGGCGCCGTGCATGTACTGGGCGACGAAGCCGCCGAGCTTGTAGACCCGCTCGGTCCAGTCCAGGTCCATCCAGCTGTGCGAGGAGATGATGCCGGGGTAGGAGGCGGACTCCAGGATGTCGAAGGCGGCCCCGGCCGCCTTGACGCCCATGTGGTCGATCTCCAGCATCATGTGGCGCTTCATCAGCCCGCGCACGGCGTACGCGCCCAGGTCGGTGAGGCCCCGGCTGTTGCACTGCGCGTCGGCGGCGTACCCGGGCACCGAGGTGCCGGCCGGGAGCAGGCCCTGGGCCTGCGCGGAGGGGGCCAGGCCGATCGGGTTGTCGTGCTGCGGGCCGGCGCACTTCTCGGTCTTCCAGAAGGTGCCGGTGGAGAGGAACTGGCCGACGTTGATGGCGGTGCCGAGCGCCCCCTCGTCGAAGCGCACGCCGCAGAGCGCGTTGTCGAGCTTGTGGCAGAGGAACATGCTGCGCACGCCGATCCGGTGCAGCTCGTCCAGCCCCCGGTCGATGTCGTCCTTGCTGCACTGGGCCACGTCGAGGATCTGCTTGCAGCCGAAGGGCTCGGAGGTCTCCACGCCGAGCACCACCGCGAGCTTGCCCTGCTGGATCACCTGACGGGCCATCGCGGAGTCGGTGACGATCCGGAACCAGCCCTTGCCCGGGCCGCCGTACATGGCGTCCACGTAGTCCTGGAGCTCGTAGGTCTTCTGGGCCTGGAGCCGGATCGAGGTCATCTCGTCGCAGCTGCGGTCCTTGAAGAAGTAGACCGAGCAGATCACGCCGTTGGTGACCAGGTCGTTGACCAGCACCCGCTGGCCGCCGCGCCAGGCCCGCTCGACCCAGGCGTAGTAGTTCTGCTGGTGGGTCAGCGAGTCGTGGGCGGGCCAGTCCTTGAAGGTGGGCCAGCCGACCGGGTCGTGCCGGCCGTCACCGCCGTTGGTGATCATGTCGAAGATGGCCAGCGAGCCGTCCGGGTAGTGCTCCGGACAGTCCTTGAGGGCGTCCGCGACGCCCTGCTGGGAGAAGGCCTGCCCGCAGATCAGCCGGCCGCCGAAGGCCTCCGCCGACATCAGGTGGTCGTGCGCGTCGACGAAGCCGCGCACCTTCCCGTTGGCGTCGGTGCCCTTGAAGGGCTCCCCCGTCACGTTGATCTGCGAGTCCGGCGCCGGCCGCGCCGTCGGGTCCCACCAGTTCCCGCCGGCGGCGGCCCCGGCGGCCGACCCGGGGGCCGGACCCACCAGCAGCACCGCAACGGCGAGCAGCAACGACAGCAGCGCGACGATTCCACGTCTGCGGTCCGGGCGACGAGCAGCCATCATCCGACACCTCCGCGATCCGGCCCTTGGCGGGCCGTCACGGCCCGCGTGCACAGTGCGACGAGGATCGGCGGCACGGCCGGGACGCGTCAAGGCTTCTGACCATCTTCCTGACATCCCGTCAGCAAGAACCGCGCAGAATCGCCCTCAAACCCCCGAAATCACTCAGCGGCCGGAGTTGCGCGGATGCTGCTTCGCCGAACGCTCGTTCCCCCGCTTGTAGTTGCCGGTCCACCGCGCCATCACCAACTGCGCGTCCCCCGACCCCACCTCGTCCAGGAACTCCGCCGCCCGCCCCCCGCGGAGCGTCCCGGCCGGCTTGCGGTGGTGCAGGATCAGCACCGTCCCGTCCGGCCGCTGCTGGTACTCGAACCCCGACGGTGCGGGCACGTGCCCTCCTCATGAACGACGACTTCGACCGGCCCACCCTGGCCCACGTGTCGCGCCCCGGCAAACGATTTCCGTACTCCACCATGAGGGCATGAGCAGCGACGGTCTCACCATCTGCCTGTGGTTCGACGGGCGGGCCGAGGAGGCGGCGGAGTTCTACGCCTCCGTCTTCCCGGACTTCCGGCCCGGCCGGACGCTCCGCCGGCCCGCCTCGAAGCAGGGGCCCGCCGGACCGGTGCTGACGGTGGAGTTCGAGCTCAACGGCCAGCGCTTCGTGGCGCTCGACGGCGGGCCGGAGTTCACCTTCAACGAGGCGGTCTCGATCCAGGTCGACTGCGCCGACCAGGCCGAGCTCGACCACTACTGGGAGCGGCTCACCGACGGCGGGCAGCCGGTGGCCTGCGGCTGGCTCAAGGACCGCTTCGGCGTCTCCTGGCAGATCACCCCGGCCGCGCTGACCGGGTGGATCGCCGACCCCGACCCGGAGAAGGCCTCCCGCACCTTCGGCGCGATGCTCGAGATGGTCAAGCTCGACATCGAGGCGCTCCGGCGCGCGTACGAGGGCGGCTGACCGGGCGTCAGGGCCAGTACGGCTCGGCCCGCTCCGCAGCCCGCCGGACCGCCGCCCCGTCCACTGTCAGCGCGGTGCGCTCCAGGCCCAGGCTCGGCCACTCCACCGTGAACGCGAACGGCCCCGGCGGCGGCAGCGGCGAGAGCCGGACCAGCCGCTCCGCGTCGTAGGTCTCCCCGTCGGTCCCGGCCGAGCCACCCGTCTCGAAGGTCCGTCCCCGGTCCCCGCCCGGGACGTCGACCCCGAGCCGCAGGTCCGACCGGACCGGCAGCCCGTCCGGCCCCGGCGGCCCGAACTCGCCGAGGATCCCGGCCCAGACCTCCTCCGGCAGCGATCCGCGCCGCGCCACCGCCTTCACCAGGAAGCCGCACCCGCGCGCGGACGCCTCCAACGACCGCACCGCGACCAGCGCGTGCTCGCTGCGGACCACCAAGCGGCCGATCGCCACCGGCTCACCCAGGACATGCGGGTGCGGCTCGGACCAGATCTCTGTCTCCACCCGCTCACCCTAACCACCGGCCACCCACCCGAAACCCGTACTCCGGCCCCGTGAACCGGAGTTGGCGCGTCCACCAACCCGCCGCCGGAGCGCCCGCCCACCACTCCCCTCCCACCCGGGCGATCATGTCCCCATGACCAGCTCCCCCGCCCCGGCCTTCCACCACGCCCTCGCCGCCCACACCACCGTCACCCTCGCCTACACCGACGCCGACGGCCCCCAGGCCTGCGCCGTCCTCTACGCCCCGACCGACCGCGCGACCCTGCTCTTCGTCTCCTCCCCCACCACCCGCCACGGCCGCGCCCTCGACGGCGCCCGCACTGCCTTCACCGTCCAGGCCGACCACCAGGACTGGCGCACCATCACCGGCCTCCAGGGCCACGGCACCTGCCGCCTCCTCACCGACCCCGAAGCCCGCGCCACCGCCTGGACCACCTACACCACCCGCTTCACCTTCCTCGCCGACGACCCCGCCCTCACCGCCGCCCTCGCCCGCACCGCCCTCTGGGAGCTCACCCCCACCGACCTCCGCCTGATCGACAACTCCCAGGGCTTCGGCCACCACCAGAAGTGGCCCGCCTGATCCGATCCGGCGCTTCCCCCGCCGCCCCGCCCCGCCACTCCGTAGGCTGATTCACGGCCGCCCATGTCCGAGACGGCCAGGGGGAGTTGGGGCGCCGTGGAGCAGGACCCGTTCAAGTCACCGGCCGACCCGTCCGGCCGTCCCGCAGCGGCCGCGGGCCCGTGGCGGCGGGTGGTCTCCGCGGTCCGCGGTCGCAGGAGCTCCCAGCGGCCGCCCGACACGGTCACGCTGGCCGAGGGCCACGGTTCCGTCGCCATCGGCGGGGACGTCTACGCTCCGGTGAGCACCAACGTCGTGGTCCTGCCGCCCGAGGCGGTTCGCGAGGCCGCCGACGTCGAGGCCCAGAACGCGGAGACCATCGACCCACCGAAGGTGACCTTCACCGGCCGGGCGGCCGAGTTGGCCGAGGTGCGAGCCGAACTGACGCGGGGTGACGGCCCCGCGACGGTGGTCCTGCGCGGCCTGGGCGGGGTGGGCAAGACCGAACTGGCCCGGCAGTACGCCCACCTGCACGGCGACGCCTACGACCTGATCTGGTGGATCGAATCGGCGGCCCCCGGAGCGACCGACGCCGCCCTCGCCGCGATCACCGTGCGGCTGAGCCCGCACTGGGCGGGCACGAACCCCCCGCTCCCCGCGCTGGTCGCCTGGGCCAAGTCCTGGCTGCAGCAGCACGACCGATGGCTCCTGATCCACAACAACGTGGAGGATCCCGCCCTGCTCGGGGAGCTCGTCGGCGGCCTCCGGCGCGGCCACCACCTGATCACCAGCCGGCACGCCGCCGGCTGGCAGGGCAGGACGCGGTTCGTCGACCTCGGCGTCCTCCCCCGTACCGACGCGGTGGCCCTGGTCGGCGCCTGGTCACCCTTCGAATCCCCGCAGGAGGAGTGGCACGCCGGTAAACTCGCCGGCGAGCTAGGCGACTTGCCACTCGCCCTGGAGCAAGCCGGCGCTTACCTGAACCAGACCACGATGGGCGTCGCGGCGTACCGGAGCCGCCTCCGCGACTTCCTCCGGGAGGTCCCGCTCGACCTGACCGGCCCCGAGCGGAGCGTCCACGGCGTCTGGTCCCTCACCCTCGACGCGCTGGAGGGAGCCAGCCCGCTCTCCGTCGAACTGCTCCACACCCTAGCCTGGCTCGGACCCGACGGCTTTCCCCGGGAACTGCTGGACGGACTCGCCCCCGACCCCGTCCAAGTGACCACGGCACTCAGCCTGCTGAGCGCCTACAGCATGGTCACCCTCTCCCGAACCGAGGTGACCGTCCACCGGCTGGTGCAGGAGGTGCTGCGCGACCGGGCCACTCGCGAGGCGGCCGCGCCCACCACCGCCGACGGCCCACCGCCCGCACCGCGCGGACGGGAGGAGGCCGAGCGCGTCCTGCTCGAAGCCGTGTACCCGGACGGGCCAGAGGAGGGGCCGGACCGGATCCGACTCTCCCGGCTCGCGCCGCACGTGATCGCCCTGTCCACCACCGACCCAGGCACGCACCGACCCGGACACGCCCGGCTCTTGTCCGACACCGCACTGCACCTGCGGGAGCAGGGACAGACCGTCCGGGCACTCCCCTTGTTCGAGGCCTACGCCCGGCAGGTCGTCGACGGCTTCGGCGCCGACCACCCGTACGCTCTGACCGCCAGGAGCACCGTGGTCACCTGCCTCATGGCGGCCGGGCGACTCGAACACGCAACCGACCTCCTGGAGGAGCTCGCCGAGCGGAGCGCCCGGGTGCTCGGCAGCGGCCACCTCATCACCCTGAGCAACAGGGCGGACCTGGCGGAGGTCCAGCTGACTCTCGGTCGACTCCAACGCGCCGAGGAGGAGTTCGCCTCAGCGGCGGCCGACAGCAGCACCCACCTCGGGCCCGATCACCCCCGGACACTGACCCTGCGGAACGGGCTGGCCACCACCTACAAGAAGCTCCACCTCTTCGACCGGGCGATCGAGATCTACGAGGACGTGCTACGCCACGAGCACGGCGGCCTGGTCCGTTGGGAGCAGGACCCCACCCTCCTACGGTTCAACGCCGCCGCCACACGGAACAACCTCGCCGGCGCCTACCAAGGCGCAGGCCGGTCCGCGGACGCCATCGCGACGTACCGCGAGGCCCTGGCCGAGCTGACCCGCCGCCAGGCGGGAGTGGACCACCCGATCACCCTGGACTGCCTCGGCAACCTGGGCTACGCCCTGGACGCCGCCGGACAGCTCGAGGAGGCCTCGCGGATCTACCGGGACGTCACGGAGAGGCGCGTGCGGGTCCTTGGCGACGACCACCCCGACACCCTGCTGAGCCGGGGGAACCTCGCCTACATGCTCCTGAGGACGGGCGAGGTCGAAGCCGGCCTGGCACTCTGCCGCGAGACGCTCGTCCAACGCGAGCAGATCCTGGGCACGCTGCACGTCGAAACCCTGGCGAACCGCAACCTGTTGGCCTCCGCCCACGAGCAGGTCGGCGACTTCGCAACCGCTGCCGAGCTGTTCGAGACCACCCTCCGCCAGCGCCGGGATACTCTGGGCGACCGGCACCCCGACACCCTGGCCACCCTCTCCGACTACGCGGGCCTCCGCCTCCGGACCGGGGACGCACCCGGCGCCGTCCCATTGTTGGAGGAGGCCCTGGCCGCCCAAGAGGAGCTCGCCGGGCCGGACGGCACCGCCGCCATGACCTACCGTCACAACCTGGCCGCGGCCCTCCGGGACACGGGCGCCTTCGCCCGCTCCGAGGAGCTGTTCACCGCCGTCCTGGAACAGCGCACCCGCCGGCTGGGCGCGGGCCACCCAGACACGCTGGTCAGCAGGGGAAGCCTGGCCCGGCTGTACCAACTGACCGGGAACCTCGAACGGGCCGTCCCGCTGTACGAGTCGGCGGTCGCGGGTCTCACCGCCACGCTGGGCGCCGAGCACCGGACCACCCGCACCCTGGCCGGCTACCTCGCCGAGGCCCGCACGTCCTGAGCCCGGCCCACCACCGGGCCTACGCCTGCTCCGCCTCCCAGAGGCCGGTGAAGAGCTCGTCCAACTGCTCGGTGCCGACCGGGGGTTCGGCGATCGGGTGCTCCGCCCGCGCCCGGAAGGCGTCCAACTGGAGGGCCAGGTAGCGGCGCCACAGGCCCGGGCGGACGGCTTCGGCGGCCGGGACGGAGCGGCAGAGCGGGCCGAGCATGAAGAGCAGGTCCATCACCACCACGTCCGGCCGCATGGCACCCTGCCGCTGCGCCCGCTCCACCAGGGCGCCGACCGTCTCGGCGTTGCGTCGGCTGATCTCCATCATGGCCGGCACCGCCGGGATGGCCGCGGTCACCAGGTCGTTCAACCCCCGGTTGGCAGCGACCAGTTCGAAGACCCGTCCGAAGTAGAGCTCGATCCCGGTCCAGGCGTCCGGCTCCGTCAGGGCCGCCTCCCCCGCCTCCAGCATGGCGTCGCCGGCCGTGGCGAAGACCTCGCCGATCAGCTCCTCCCGGTTCGGGAAGTGCCGGTAGAGGGTGGCGTTGCCGACGCCCGCCCGGCGGGCGATCAGGTCGAACGCCACGTCCAGCCCCTGCTCGGCGAAGAGCTCCGTGGCGGCCGCCACCAGTGCCTCGCGGTTGCGTCGCGCGTCCCGCCGCCGGGGTGCGGCCTGCTCGTCCGTCATGCACCCACCCTAAGGCCCCCACCACCAAACGGGGAGTACTCCCCACTACTGCTACGCTGCCGACAGCAGAAACGAGGAGCAGTCCCCGTTTCAATGGCCGCACGCACCAGGGGAGTGCCATGACCACCCGTGAGAAAGCCGACTGGCTCGACGGCCGGCTCGGCATCTACTCGCTCGCCCGGACCAACCTGCGCAAGGTCTTTCCGGACCACTGGTCCTTCATGCTGGGCGAGATCTGCCTCTACAGCTTCCTGATCATCATCCTGACCGGCGTCTACCTGACGATGTTCTTCAAGCCGAGCATGGCCGAGACCGTCTACCACGGCGCCTACGCCCCGCTGAGCGGCATCCGGATGTCCGAGGCCTACGCCTCCACCCTGGACATCTCCTTCGAGGTGCGCGGCGGCCTGCTGATCCGTCAGATCCACCACTGGGCCGCGCTGGTGTTCGTCGCCGCGATGTTCGTCCACATGATGCGGGTCTTCTTCACCGGCGCGTTCCGCAAGCCGCGCGAGGTCAACTGGGTCTTCGGCTTCCTGCTGCTCTTCCTCGGGCTGCTCGACGGCTTCTTCGGCTACTCGCTCCCGGACGACCTGCTCTCGGGCACCGGCCTGCGCTTCGTGGAGGGTGCCACCCTCGCCGTGCCGCTGATCGGCACCTACGCCCAGATGTTCCTGTTCGGCGGCGAGTTCCCCGGCACCGACATCGTGCCGCGCTTCTTCACCATCCACGTGCTGCTGGTCCCGGGCATCATGCTGGGCCTGCTGGTCGCCCACCTGATCCTGGTCTGGTACCACAAGCACACCCAGTGGGCGGGCCCTGGCAGGACCGAGCAGAACGTGGTCGGCATGCCGTTGATGCCCGTCTACATGGCCAAGGCCGGCGGCTTCTTCTTCCTGGTCTTCGGCATCATCGCCGCCATCTCGGCCATCGCCACCATCAACCCGATCTGGGCGTACGGCCCGTACCGCCCCGACCAGGTCTCCACCGACGCGCAGCCGGACTGGTACATGGGCTTCGCCGAGGGCCTGATCCGGATCATGCCCGGCTGGGAGATCGGCCTCTGGGGCCACACCCTCAACCTCGGCATCCTGATCCCCTTCCTGGCCTTCCCCGCCGTGCTCGGCGCCATCGCGGTCTACCCGTTCATCGAGAACTGGATCACCAAGGACACCCGCGAGCACCACCTCCTGGACCGCCCGCGCAACGCCCCCGTGCGCACCGCGCTCGGCGCCGCCTGGATCGGCCTCTACCTGGTGCTGCTCGCCGCGGGCGGCAACGACCTCTTCGCCACCCACTTCCACCTCTCGCTCAACACCATCACCACCGCGGCGCGGATCGGCGCCTTCGTGGTCCCCGTCCTGGTCTTCACCGTCACCAAGCGCTGGTGCCTGGGCCTCCAACGGCGTGACCGCGGCAAGGTGTTGCACGGCAGGGAGACGGGCATCATCAAGCGACTGCCGCACGGCGAGTTCGTCGAGGTCCACCAGCCGCTCCCGCAGGCCGAGTCGTACCGCCTGACCGCCCACCAGCAGCACGCCCCCGCCGAACTCCCGCCCCGGGCAGGGCTGGTGACCAGGCTCCGGGTGCGCCTCTCGCAGGCCTACCACGGCCCGGCCGGCCAGATCCCCAAGCCGACCGCCGCCGACCTCGGCACCGCCGACCCGCACCGCGAACTCACCGACGCGCACTGACCCGGACCGACCCGCACCGACACCCCCGCGCACCGACGGAGTGAGGGAGACCGCCGTGAACGGCCTCGACAGCGACCAACTGGCCGACACCCGCTACCTGTTGCTCACCACCTTCGAGGCCGACGGCAGCGCCGCCGCCACCCCGATCTGGGTGGTCGCGGACGGCCCCGCTCTCGGGGTCTGGGCCAGGACCGACTCGGCCGAGGTCCGGCGCATCCGCCGCCACCCCGGCGTGCTGGTCCAGCCCTGCGACGCGCACGGCCGCCCGCTCGGCACCAGCCACACCGCCCGGGCCGCCGTCTGCGGCCCGGAGGCCACCGCCTGCTACCGCACCTCACTGCTCAACAAGTACGGGTTCCCCGGCCTGCTCGCCCTGGCCCGCAGCCGCTTCCGCCTCGGCCTGTCCGGCACCGTCGGCATCCGGCTCACCCTCACCACCCCGCTCCCGTTCGGCGAGGCCTTCCGTCCCACCGGCTGGTACAGCCTCAACTGACGCCCGTCGGCGGACGAGGGCGCGCACCCCGGCGGCAGCCGCCCCGGCCCGGTTAGCCTGGCCGGGGTTGACCCTCGACCAGGTCGAGGGCTCAGGGTCAGGGACGTGGAGAGCGCAATGCTGAGCATCGGTGAGCTGGCCCGGGCGAGCGGCCTGGGGGTGAGCGCGCTGCGGTTCTACGACGGCGCCGGGGTGTTCACCCCGGTCCGGGTGGACCCGCGGACGGGCTACCGCTGGTACGGGCCCGAGCAGGTGGCCGCGGCCCGGCTGCTGGCCCGGCTGCGCCGGGTCGGCATGCCGCTGGCCGGGATAGGCCAGGTCCTCGGCGAGGACGCGACGGCCGCCCGGGCGGCCGTCGACCGGCACCTGCGGCAGCTGGAGAACGGCCTGGCCGACGCCCGGCGCGAGCTCTCCGCGGTCCGAGACCTGATCGACCTGAGGGAGCACCCGATGACCGCCACGACCACCCGCCTCACCGTCCCCGCACCGGCGCTCGCCGCCGCCCTGGACGCCGTCCGCTTCGCGGCCGGCAGCGATCCCGAGCACCCGGTGGTCCGCGGCATCCTGTTCGACCCGGAGCCGGAGGGCGGCCTGCTCCGCCTGGTCGCCACCGACCGCTACCGGCTGGCCGTCGCCTCCGCCCCGGCCACCGTCGACGGCCCCGCCGCCCAGGTGCTCGTCCCGACCGCGCTCGCGGACGCCGCCCGGCCGCTGCTGGCCGGTGCCGAGAGCGTCGAACTCACCGTGGAGGGGGGCCTGTTGTCCTTCCGGATCGGCGACAACACCCTCACCGGCGAGCGGCTCGACCTCGACTTCCCCGACTACCGCCGCCTGACCCGGATCGAGGCCACCCACCGCCTCGAGTTCGCCGCCGCCGAACTCCGCGCCCAGCTGGAGAACGGCCCGGCGGCCGAGGACGGCACCGCCCTCCTCGCCGCCGACGGCCTCCAGGTCCGGGTCAACCGCGACTACCTGCTCCAGGCCGTCACCGCCGGCGCCGCCGAACAGCTCGTCCTGGAGCTCGACACCCCGATCACCCCGCTCGCCATCCGCTTCCCGTCCCGCGCCGACACCTTCTCCCTCCTGATGCCCATCGCCGGCTGAGTCGCCGAGTCGCCGTCCCCCTCGCCGTCCCCCGCCCCTGGCCGATCCGCTGTCAGGGGCGGGCGGTTGAATGTCCGTCATGAGCGCTCCCGACGTCGCCCGCCTGCTGCCCGAGCCCGACCGCCTGCGGGAGCACTGCCTCGCGCTGGCCGTGCTGGAGGCGATCCTCTGCCCCGAGGAGTACTTCCGGTACCACGCCTTCGACGCCGCCTGGGGGCCCGGCGAGCAGCTCGCCTCGATGCGCAACGGCAGCGGCGACGAGCACTCCGTGGTCTTCACGCCCGCCGGGGTCTACCTGCGCGGCTTCGACCACGAGTCGTACCTCAGCCCGTACGCGGAGGGCCGGGTCTGGCCCGGGGTGGTGGACTCGGTGCCCGCCGAGCTGCGGCACTGCGTCACCGAGCCGGCCTTCTGCGACGACGGCGTGCCGACCCTGACCGCCGCGATCTGGCGGCTGGCCGGGGACACCGCCTACCGCACCGGCGAGATCGACTTCCCGCCCGGCCTCCCCGACGCGGACGGCGCCGACTGGCTGTTCCGCTCCCTCACCGACACCGCGCCCGAGGCGTACGCCGAGTTCGCCTCGGACTACTACGGCACCGAGGTCGACCTCGACGCCGTCCGCCACGTCTTCGCCCTGCGGCCGCTCACCGAGGAGGTCGTCCGCACCCTCAACCCCGAGCTCACCCTCGACGAACTCGCCGAGGACCTCAAGGAGACCGGGTACCCCACCGGTGACTGACGGGCGGTGAGAGCACCAGCACGCCCAGCCGCTCCTCCGCCGAGCCCGGCCAACCGGGCGCGGTCGCCCCGTCCTCGGTGAGGTGCTCCCCGCGCCAGAGGGAGCCCCAGATCCCGGGCTCGGGGGTGGAGAGCCGGTGCGGGCCGCAGCCGCACGGGGAGCGCAGCAGACCGCACCCCCGGCACAGGTCGAGGAAGCCGTGCCCGGTGGAGCGCGCGAGCGGCCCGCGCTCGTCGCCGCACCGCTCGCACCCGGGCAGCCCGGCGCCGCCCAGCGCCGACAGGCGCCGCCGGACGTGGTCGGGCAGCGCGGCGGAGGGGTGGCAGAACGGATCGTCCGGCACCACCCAGCCGGAGTCCCACACCCACGGCTGCGGCCGCTCCGCCGTGCGCGGGCCCGCCCGCTTGCGCGCCTTGCGCCGTGCCGCGTACTCCCCCGCCGCCGCCAGCCAGAGCTCCCGCGCCTCGTGCAGCTCCCCGACCGCCCGCACCAGCCACCCCGGATCGGCCGCCAGGTCACGCGGACGCCGCTGACGGACGGTCAGGTGGTGGTAGGTCCCCTTGAACCCGTGCACCGGGAACTGCGCCACGCAGTACCGCAGCGCCAGGTGCCGCCGCTCCAGCGGCAGCGCCTCGTCCAGCACCCGCGCCCGCTGCGTCAGGAAGCTGCCCACGGCTCCGCCTCCTCCGGTATCCGCACCGAGCGGCCGAAGGCGCGCACCAGCTCCTCGGCCCGCTCCGGCACCGTGCGCCGCGCCCAGTCCCCCAGCAGCACCAGGAAGGCCACGAGGTCCCGCTCCACCCCGGCCAGCAGCGACGGCAGCTCCGCCAGCGGCACCTCGGTCACGGCACGGCCCACCGCGCGCTCCAGCGGCACGAACCGGACCGACGGCCCGTCGAGGCGGAGCACGGCGTCGGTGCCGTGCACGGTCCACGGGATCTCGACGCTCCGTCCGACGTCGTACCAGCTCCGCCAGTCGTCCAGGTCGGAGCAGCAGCTGGGCCCCATCACCAGTCCGGTCCGGGAGTCCTCCGTCAACAGTCCGCCGGAGGCCCGGAACGGCTCCTCGCCCAGCAGGGCGTCGAGCGGTCCGGCGTCCTCCTCCACCCGCAGGTGGTTGTACCCGGCGAGCAGGGCGACCACCGCCCCGACCTGAGCCGGTGTCAGCGTGCCGTCCAGGACCACCAGGTCCTCGTCGAGCGGCGACAGCGGGCCGGCCTCGACCGGCCAGGCGGTGAAGTCCTCCAAGAGGTGCGGACGGTGCTCGATCACGGGGCGAATGCGAAGCATCCGCCGAGTATCACGGACCTCGCCCGCCCCGGCACCCCGGTTTTCCCCACCCGGCCGGGGGTCGGCCGGCCGATGGTTCCTTCGTGTGCAATTGAAGGCGACACGCGCGGCGGGTCTCGACGGGGCGGGAAGGGCTCCGGACGGAGCCCGCCCGGTTCCCGGCCCCGGCGGCGGTGTCCCCCGACGTGCGCGGGCCGCCGTCCAGTGAGGGGAACGTCCCGCCCGTGGCCACCCTGTGCCGTCCCGCCGTCGCCGTGCCCGAGTACGTGATCACCCAGGAGGAGACCCTCGACCTCGCCCGGAAGCTGCATCCCGAGCACCCCCAACTCCCCCTGGCCCTACGCCTGATCGAGAACACGGGGGTGCGCACCCGCCGCCTGGTGCAGCCGATCGAGGAGACCCTGAAGCACCCGGGCTTCGAGGAGCGCAACCGCCGCTACGAGGCCGAGGCCAAGCGCCGCGTCCCGCCGGTGGTCCGGGAGGCGCTGGAGCACGCCCGGCTGACGCCCCGTGAGGTCGACCTGATCGTCTACGTCTCCTGCACCGGCTTCATGATGCCCTCGCTCACCGCCTGGCTGATCAACTCCATGGGCTTCCGCCCCGACACCCGCCAGCTCCCGATCGCCCAGCTCGGCTGCGCGGCGGGCGGGGCGGCGATCAACCGCGCGCACGACTTCTGCACCGCCTACCCGAACGCCAACGCCCTGATCGTGGCCTGCGAGTTCTGCTCGCTCTGCTACCAGCCCACCGACCTGGGCGTGGGGAACCTGCTCTCCAACGGCCTGTTCGGCGACGCCGTCGCCGCCACCGCCGTGCGCGGCAGCGGCAGCGGCGCCACCGGCATCCGGCTGGAGCGCAACGCCTCGCACCTGGTGCCCGGCACCGAGGACTGGATCGCCTACAGCGTCCGGGAGACCGGCTTCCACTTCCTGCTGGACAAGCGGGTCCCCGGGACCATGGAGCCGCTCGCCCCGGTGCTCGCCGCACTGGCCGAGCGGCACGGTTGGGACGTCGCGGACCTGGACTTCTACCTGGTGCACGCCGGCGGCCCGCGCATCCTGGACGATCTGTGCACCCATCTCGGCGTGGCACCCGAGGTGTTCCGGTTCAGCCGGGCCACCCTGACCGAGTACGGGAACATCGCCAGCGCCGTGGTGCTCGACGCGCTGGCCCGGCTGTTCGACGAAGGGAGCGCGACCGACCGGGCCAGGGGGCTGATCGCCGGGTTCGGCCCGGGGATCACCGCCGAGGTCGCGCTCGGCCGCTGGACCGTCCCGGTCGCGCCGCACTCCTTCGCCAACACGCTGATCAGGAGCGTCAATTGACCACCACCACCGCGGAGACCGCCGAGGTCCACTTCTGGAACCCGCCCGACCTGGCGGGCCTGGCCTTCGACCCGATGCTGCACCGGCTGCTGCACGAGGACCCGGTGGCGAGGGTCCGGCTGCCCAACGGCACCGGCCACGCCTGGCTGGTCACCCGGTACGAGGAGGTCAAGTTCGTCTCCGCCGATCCGCGGTTCAGCCGCCAGGCGGTCTGGGGCCGGGACGTCACCCGGGTCGCGCCGCACTTCATCCCGATGGAGGGGGCGCTCGGCTTCGCCGACCCGCCGGACCACACCCGGATGCGCCGGGTGGTGGCCAAGGCCTTCACCGCCCGTGCGATGCGCCGGCTGCGGGAGCGCGCCCAGGAGGTGATGGACGGCCTGCTCGACGCGATGGCCGCCGAACGGGCCCGCCACGGCGGCCCGGTGGACCTGATGGCCCGCCTCAACCGGCCGTTCCCGCTGGCCATGATGGGCGAGCTGATGGGCGTGCCGCCCGCCGACCACCAGCTGATCGCCGACTGGACCGACACCGTGATCTCCGCCGGTTCCGGCCGGGAGGCCGGCGAGCGGGCCAAGGAGGAGTTCGCCGAGTACTTCACCGAACTGCTCGGCTGCCGCCGTCTGGAGCCGAGGGACGACCTGGCCGGGGTGCTGGCCGAGGCGGTGGAGGAGTCCGTCCTGACCCTGCGCGAGGCGGTCGGCCTGGCGGTGCTGATCCAGCTCGGCGGCGGCCACGCCGTCCGCAACAACAGCGCCAACATGGTCTTCGCCCTGCTCACCCACCCCGAGCAGCTGGCCCGGCTGCGGGCCGAACCCGACCTGCTGCCACGGGCGGTGGAGGAACTGCTGCGCTACATCCCGCACCGCAACGCGGTCGGCCTGTCCCGGATCGCGCTGGAGGACGTCGAGGTGGGCGGCGTCCCGATCCCGGCCGGGGATCCGGTGTACGTCTCCTACCTGACCGCCAACCGCGACCCCTCGGTCTTCGCCGACCCGGACGTCCTCGACCTCGGCCGCACCGAGAACCCGCACGTCTCCTTCGGCCACGGCGCGCACTACTGCCCCGGCGCCTCGATGGCCCGGCTGGAGTCCGAGCTGATCCTCACCTCCCTCTGGGACCGCTTCCCGACGCTGCGGCTGGCCGTGCCGGTCGATCAACTGGAGTGGCAGCGCGGCGCGTTGATCCGCGGCCCGGAGACCCTCCCGGTGGAGTGGTGAGCCGGCCATGACCTACCTCAACCCCCGGGACGGCCTGATCGTCCCGCCCGGCGGCGGCCGCACCGTGCACGCCGCCGCCCAGCAGGTCACCTTCAAGGTGACCGGCGCGCACTCGCTGGCCGCCTCCAGCTTCGAGGTGGTGGTGCCGCCCGGCTTCGACGTCGGCGCCCACGCGCACGGCCGCAGCGAGGAGCTCTTCCTGCTGCTGGACGGCGAGTTGGACGTGCTCGCCTTCGAACCCGAGGACCGCACCCCGCAGGACTGGCACGACTGGCGCTCCCCCGAGGGCGCCCGCTACCAGCGGGCGAAGGCCGGCACCGTGATCCTGGTCCCGCCCGGCTGCCCGCACGCCTTCGCCAACCCGACCGGCCGCCCGGCCCGGATGTTCTTCCAGGCCTCCCCGCCCCCGCACCACGAGCGCTACTTCGAGGAGCTGCTCGACCTGCTGAACGCGGACGGCGGCATCGACCACCAGGCGGTCGAGGAACTGCGCCTGCGCTACGACATCCAGCAGCTCACCCCGCTGCGCCACACCCTTCCCGCCGCCCTTCCCACCGCCCTTCCCGCCGCTCTCCCCGCCGAGGCCCCCGCATGACCGAACTCCGCTGCCCCGTCGGCCAGGTGCACCCCTGGCCGGTCGACCACCTGCCCGAGCTGGCCTTCGACCCGCTGCTGCACCGCCTGCTGCGCGAGGAGCCGTTCGCCCGGGTCAAGCTGGCCTTCGGCGAGGGCGACGCCTGGCTCGCCACCCGCTACGAGGACGTCAAGGCGGTCTCCTCCGACCCGAGGTTCAGCCGGGCGCTCACCGTGGACCGGCCGATCACCAGCATGACCCCGCACACCGTGGCCCCGCCCGGCGGCGTCGGCCGGGCCGACCCGCCGGACCACACCCGGCTGCGCCGCCTCACCGCGCAGACCTTCCACCGCAAGCGGGTGGAGCACCTGCGGGTCGGCACCCAGCGGACCGCCGACGAGCTGCTGGCCGCCATGCTCGACCAGGGCCCGCCGGCCGACCTCACCGAGGCGCTCACCGGCCCGCTCCCGGCCGCCGTCACGGCCGAGCTCATGGGCGTGCCGCCGGCCGACCTGCCACTGCTGCAGGCCTGGCGGGCCGTCATCCTGTCCAGCGACCACACCGCCGCCGAGGCCGGTGCGGTCAAGGCCGAGATCGCGGGCTACTTCAAGGCGCTGGCCGCCCACCGCGCCGAGCACCCGGGTGAGGACCTGTTCAGCGAGCTGGTCGCCGCCCACGGCGCGGGGCAGCTCAGCCGCCCGGAGCTGATCTCGCTCTCGGTGATGATCGTCCTCAACGCGCTCGACCAGATCCGCAACCAGACCTCCACCATGGTCTACACCCTGCTCACCCACCCGGACCAGCTCGCCGCACTGCGCGCCGACCTCACCCGGCTCCCGTGCGCCGTCGAGGAGTTGCTGCGCTTCATCCCGCAGCGCAACGGCGTCGGCATGCCCCGGGTCGCCACCGAGGACGTGGAGGTCGGCGGGGTCCTGGTCCGGGCCGGGGAGGCGGTCTACGTCTCCTACCTGGCCGCCAACCGCGACCCCGGGGTCTACACCGACCCCGACGCGCTCGACCTGGCCCGCGAGGAGTCGCCCAACCTGGCCTTCGGCCACGGCCCGCACTACTGCGTCGGCGCCGCACTGACCCGGATGCACGCCGAGGTGGTCCTCTCCACCCTGCTCACCCGCCTCCCGGGCCTGCGCCTCGCCGTCCCGGCCACCGAGGTCCGGTGGCTGCGCGGCACCGTCAACCGCGGCCCGGCCGCCCTGCCGGTCGCCTGGTAGGCCCGCCGCGGCCCCCGCGCACGGACGCGGACGTGCCCGCCCGCCCCCACCGGGGCGAGCGGGCACGTGCCGTCTGCCGTCGCGTCAGAACTGCACGTCGGTGCAGGAGTAGAACGCGTTGTTGGTGTCGTACACGTCCCAGACCGCCACCACCACGTGGTGGCCGGTCCGGCCGGTCGGCAGGGTGCCGGTGTGGGTGGTGACGGCGGCGGGCTGCTTGCCGTTGTAGGGGACGGTGAGGAAGGGGTTCAGGTCGAGGCTGGCCCGGGTGATCTTCTGGGTCGGGTCGTAGCCCTGCTTGGTGAGGTAGTACCGGAAGTTGGTGGTGGCGTGCCGGGCCTCGATGTTCCAGGTGAAGGTCTGCTGGGCGCCGCCCGTCACCTTGGTGGTCGGCCAGGCCCCGTTGCGGGGGTTGTCCAGCGGGGCCCAACGGGCGTCCGCCCCGGCGCAGATGGTGCCGTCGGCCGGCCCGCGCGACGGGAAGCCCTTCGGGCCCTCGACGCTCTGCGGCTCCCACTGGATGTCGCCGCAGTTCTTGACCACGCCCGAGCCGCAGAGTGCGGCGCGGCTCGGCGGGAGGTTGACGAAGCCGTGCGACTGGGCCGGGACGGCCATCCCGATCGGGACGGCGAGCGCGGCGACGGCCGCGCCGACGATGGTACGCGTGCGCATGGTGCTCCTCCGTGGGGGTGGATGGAGAGGTGCGCCGAACGCAGGCGGCGGCACGGTGCACGTGGGGGTGCACCGCCGCGGGCCACAGCGGCCACAGCCGCTCGTTGGCATGCCTGCGCCAGGTGTGAGCACACCGTAGGCACCGGGCCGCCCGGGCGTCAATGGTCCAGACCAGTATCCCAGAGCAGTGCAACTGACCTGTGGAAAAGTCCAGTTGTCACACCGTCAGATCCGGGCTCACGGCCGCCGGATGGTGTTGATCTCGATGGCGTCCACCTTTATGACCTTCACCACGTCCCCCGCCCGCGGCGCGTGCACCACCTTGCCGTCGCCGATGTACATCCCCACGTGCGAGCGGTTCGCCTTGTAGATCACCAGGTCGCCCGGCTGCGCGTTGTGCCAGTCCCGGCCCACCGCGGTCCCCACCGTGGCCTGCTCCTGCGAGGTCCGCGGCAGCGCCACCCCGGCCTTGGCGTAGGCGTAGACCATCAGCCCCGAGCAGTCGAAGGTGGCCGTACCGGACGCGCCCCAGGAGTAGGGCTTCCCCTGCTGGTCCAGGGCCGTGCGCACGGCGGCGGCCGCGTTCCCGCTCGCCTGCGGCAGGGTGGACGGGTCGATCCGGCTCGCGCTCCGGGACGCCGCGGCGCCGTCCTCCCCGCGCACGATGGCGGCCCGGTCGGCGGCGCTCAGGGTGGAGAGCAGCCGCTGCGCCTCCTGGAGCTTCTGCTGCACCTCGCCCTTGGCGCCGTTCAACAGCTGGGTGGAGCGGTCCAGTTCACCGAGCACCACCGCGGCCTCCTGCTTCTGCTGGTCCAGCCGGAGCTGCTCCGCGCGCAGGGCCCGCAGCACGCCCGCCTGGGTGCTCGCCACCTGGTCCGCCGAGGAGGCCCGCGACAGGTAGGCGTCCGGGTCGGAGGAGAACATCAACTGCACCGTCGGATCCACCCCGCCGTGCCGGTACTCCTCCCCCGCCACCGCCGCCAGCCCCGAGGCCAGCTCCGCCGCCCGCTCCTGGCCCCGGGCGATCTGGTCCTGCAACTGGCCGCCCTGCTTACGCAGTTGGTAGGCCCGCTCCTTCGCACCGTTGTACTTCTCGGCCGCCTCCTCCTGCTCCGACAGCAGCCGGTCGACCTGCGCCTTCACCTGGTCCTTGCCCGCCGGCGCCGCATGGGCCGCCCCGGCCTGGGCCGACAGCGCCACCGCGGTGGCGGCAGCGGCGGTCAGCACCGAGGTGTGCGCACGGCTGGGGCGCCGGGGGCGTCGGTGGGAGGCCATGGTGAAGCTCCTTCGTCGGGGCGAAGATCGAACAAAGATCGAACGTACCCATCCCGACAGCACCGTGTCCACGCCGTGACCTGTGAACTGCCCTTTAGGGCACACCTGCTGAGCACTCCGCGACCTCGTCCGTGCTTGGCTGTCCCGCGTGACCCCCGACCTCCGCCACCACACCGCCCTCACGCCCGCGGCCCGCCAGGCCCTGCTGGAGGCGTACGCCGACGTCCGCGCCCCGCTGCTGCACCTGCCGAACTACGCGCTCCCCGCCTTCACCGAGCGCCTGGAGCGCCATGCCGCCTCCCCGGGCTTCGAGCTCGTCCTCGCCCACGCCGCCGGAGTGACGGCCGGCTACGCCTACGGCACCTCCGTCGACGCCGCCGACCCGTACTGGCGGCGGATGGCCGACCCGCTCCCGCCGGGCTTCACCGACACCCCCGTGCTGGCCCTGCGCGAGATCGGCGTCCGCACGCCCTGGCGCGGCACCGGCACCGCCCGCCGCCTTCACGACTCCCTGCTGGCCGCCCGCCCCGAGGCCCGCGTCACCCTGATGGTGAACCCGCTGGCCGGCGAGGGCCGGGTCCTGCGCCTCTACGAGTCTTGGGGCTACCGCGAGTTCAACGCACAGCCGGCCACCGCGGACTCGCCGCGGCTGGCCGTCATGGTGCGCCCGACCCGCTGAGCGGGCCGGTGGACCGGGCGGGGGCGGCCCGGGGTCTGAGCCGCCCCCGCCCGACGGCCCGTCAGACGATCGGGCCGGTCAGGGGGAGGACCACCTTGCACGGGACGGGGCGCGGGTGGGCCGGATCGAGGGCGTTGAGGACGTGGGTGAGGGTGATGGGGTCGTAGGCGATCTCGGTGTGGTCGGCGGCGTCCAGCGGGCAGGCGTCCTGGAGGGTGATGTTGGTGACGCCGGGGCCGTCGAGGAAGCCCGAGGTGTAGGGGGTGACCACCTCGTCGAACTTGGTGGCGATCACGGTGTAGCGGACCCCGGGGACGGTGTCGCCGCCGGAGTTGAGGTCCGTGATGAACGGGGAGCCCACCTCCTGGTCCACGCAGGCGGGGCAGGCCGGGCCGAGCAGGAAGGCGTTGGCGGGCTCCAGCAGGCCGAGGGTGGAGGCCAGCGTGGCGATGCCGTCCAGGGTGGTGCCGTGGTTGCTCGGGGCGATGCCGACCAGGGCGTTGACCTTGGCCGCGCCGCCCAGGTACTTGAGGTAGTAGCGCGGCATCATGCCGCCCTGCGAGTGGCCGACCAGGTCGACCTTGGCCGCGCCCGTCGCGGCCCGCACCCGGTCCACGAAGGCGGCCAGCTGGCCGGCGCTCTGTGCGACCGGGCCGGTCCCCTGGATCGGACTGCCCTCTGCGGCACCGTAGTTGAAGGAGAAGACGCAGTAGCCGTTGTTCGCCAGCAGCGGCGCCGCGCCTCCCCAGTTGTCGTTCTGGTTCTCGAAGGTGCCGTGCACCAGCACCACCGGCGCCGGGTGCGCCGCACCCGGGCGGCAGCCCCAGTCGTTCGCGCCGTCCGCCGCCTTGCCGGGCTGGAGGAAACCCTTCAGGAAGCCGACCGTGAAGTTGGTCTCCACCGGCCGCTGTCCGGCCGCCGTGGCGGTGCCGCCGCCCGCAGCCAGGGCGAACGCGGCGGCCAACGCGGCCGCGAGCACACGGGGCCTCAGAACTCTGATCACAGGACGTCCCTCTCCGGGGGTGGGGGAATACCGGAACACGCCGCTCCCGACGGAGCGTCAGAGGTGGTAACTCCACGGGGAGCTGGACGGTGACGCTACGAGCGGGTAACAAGCGGGTCAACGGAAGCGACACGGCACCGGGGAAGTTCGCGCGCGGATGCCAGGAAACACGGCGGCGCCCCCGCGGAAACTGTCACCGGAACACAGGAGGAGCGGCCCGCATGAGCGAGAGCGACAGCACCGCCAGACCCGTCTTCCCCGCCGCCCTGGTGGCCGAGGTGCGGCGCGAGATCGGGTCGGTCACCACCGAGGCGATCCGCGAGATCCGCCGCCAGGTGACGGAGTACGACCGGCCGCTGGCGGGCAACTTCGGCACCGGCATCCACCAGGGCGTGGCCACCGCACTCGCCGACTTCGCCGACCTGCTGGCCGGCGGCAGCCCCTCGCCGCAGGAACGGGCCGACCGGGCCCGGGTCTACCGGGCGCTCGGGCGCGGCGAGTTGGCCGAGGGCCGGTCACTGGACGCGCTCCAGGCGGCGTACCGGATCGGCGCCCGGGTGGTCTGGCAGCGGGTGGCCCGGATCGCCCAACGGACCGGCGCGGGCCCCGCCCAGATGGCGGTGCTGGCGGAGACCGCCTTCACCCACATCGAAAGGATCGCGGCCACCTCGGTGGAGGGGTACGCCGAGGCCCGGCACGACGAGACCGGCTCCCTCGGGCACCGACGCCACCGCCTGCTGTCCGCCCTGACCGGTGGGGCACCCTGGCCGGAGGTGGAGCGGGCCGCGACGGTGGCCGAGTGGCCGCTGCCCGCCGAGGTGGCCGCCGTCGCACTGGCCCCGGGCCGGGGCACCGACCGCCGCTGGCTGCCGGACGAGGTCCTGGCGGACCTCAACTCCCCCGCCCCGTACCTTATCTGGCCCGACCCGGCCTCCGGCGCCCCGCCCGAACGGCTGATGGACGGGCGGGACGCGGTGGTCGGGCCGTCGGTGCCGACGGAGCTGGCCGCCGAATCGCTGCGCTGGGCCCGGCTGGTGCGGCAGCGCCGCGGCGCCGGACGGCCCGTCAGCTGCGAGCGGATGCTGCCCGAGCTGCTCCTGCTGGCCGACGAACCGCTGGTGCGGTTGATGGCCCACCGCCGACTGGCCCCACTGGCCGGGCTGACGCCCCGCCAGGCGGAGCGGCTCGGCTCCACCCTGCTGGCCTGGCTCCAGGGCGGCCACGGCAGCGCCGCCGACCTGGCCGCCAGGCTCGGCGTCCACCCGCAGACGGCACGTCAACGCCTGCACCGGCTGCAGGAGTTGTTCGGCCCGCAGCTGGACGACCCGGACGCCCGGTTCGAGCTGGAGGCGGCGCTGCGGCTGCGCGCCCTGCGGGCGGTCAGCGGTACAGGAACTTGACCGAGCGCAGCTTCAGCCGGTCCGCGGTGGCGATCCCGTGCGGGCGCAGGCTGCGGGAGTCCCCCGCGCAGACCGCGTCCTCGAAGACCAGGGTCCACCAGTCGGTGTCGTTGCGCGGCCCGAAGGCGGGCTGGGAGCTGGCCGGGTCGGCGGCCTCCTCGATGGTGATGCAGACGTCGGCGGTGGGGTTCTGCATGCTGCGGGTCATCACCTGGCCGTCCGGGCCGCCGTACCGGTAGGTGAAACTGCCGGTGGCGACCTGGACGGCCCGGGCCTCGGTGGCGAAGGGAGCGGTGGTGAGCACGGCGGTGACGGCGAGGGCGCCGCACGCGGCGCCGAGGGTGTGCCAAGGGCGCACGGGGATCTCGTCTCCTCGGGAAGGAACGGTTCACCGCACTTCTACCGCCGCGCGCCCCGGACGGCGTACGCCCCGCGCCCGAGCGGCGTACGCGTCACCCGTCGGGACCACGGCCACCCGGCGCAACGCCGCGCCCGAGGTCACGCCGCCCCCGGCGTCACTCCGCCGCGAAGACCAGCTTCCCGCCGACGTAGGTCCGCTCCACCCGGGCCTCGGCGATCTCGGCCGCCGGGCGGGCGAACAGGTCGCGGTCCAGCACCACCAGGTCGGCCAGCAGGCCCTCCTGGAGCGAGCCGGCCTCGTCGCAGCCGTTCACGTGCGCCGAGCCCGCCGTGTACGCGGCCAGCGCGGTGTTCAGGTCCAGGCGCTGCTCGGGCAGGAAGACCCGCTCGTCCTCGGTGCCCGGCTCCATCCGGTTGACCGCCACGTGGATGCCCGCCAGCGGGTCAGGGCTGGAGACCGGCCAGTCGCTGCCGGCCACCAGGGTGGCCCCGGCCCGCAGCAGGTCGCCGAACGGGTACTGCCAGGCGGCGCGCTCCGGGCCGAGGAACGGGATGGTGAGCTCGTCCATCTGCGGCTCGTGCGCGGCCCAGAGCGGCTGCAGGTTGGCGAGCGCGCCGAGCGGGGCGAAGCGGCCGAGGTCCTGCGGGTGCACCACCTGGAGGTGGGCCAGGTGGTGGCGGTTGCCGCGCTGGCCGTTGGCGGCCAGCGCGGCCTCCACCGCGTCCAGCGCCTCGCGGACGGCACGGTCGCCGAGAGCGTGGAAGTGCACCTGGAAGTCGAGCGCGTCGAGCGCGGTGACGTACTCGCGCAGCGCCTCCGGGTCGACGAAGCTGAGGCCGGAGTTGGCGGTGGCGCAGCCGCAGCCGTCCAGGTAGGGGGTGGTCATCGCGGCGGTGAAGTTCTCCGCGATGCCGTCCTGCATGATCTTGACCGACCAGGGCCGGAACCGGCCGTGGGTCAACTCCTCCCGCCGCTGCACCAGTTCGGCGATCTGCTCGGCGCCGCGCTCGCGGTCCCACCAGAGCGCGCCGCGCACCCGGGCGGTCAGCGCGCCGGAGCGGGCGGCGGCCAGGTAGGCGTCGGAGGGGTCGGGCTGGCCGTTGAAGACGCCGAGCAGGGCGTCCTGCCAACCCGTGATGCCGAGCGAGTGCAGCAGCTCCTGGGCGCGGAGCAGCCCGGCCAGCCGGTCGGCGGCGGTGGTCGGCGGGACGAGCTTGGCGACCAGGGCGGTGGCGCCCTCCTGGAGCACCCCGTTCGGGGTGCCGTCGGCGTCCCGCTCGATCCGGCCGTCCGCCGGGTCGGGGGTGTCCGCCGTGACCCCGGCCAGCTCCAGCGCGCGGGTGTTGGCCCAGGCGCCGTGGTGGTCGCGGTTGACCAGGTAGACCGGGCGGTCCGGGACCACCGAGTCGAGCAGCTGACGGCTCGGCAGCCCGCCCTCGAAGCTCTCCATCGACCAGCCGCTGCCGGTGATCCACTCCCGCTCGGGGTGGGCCTCGGCGAAGGCGCGGATCCGCTCCAGGTAGTCCGCCACGCCGACCGTGCCGCTCAGGTCGCACTCGCCGAGCTCGGTGCCGCCGAACACCGCGTGGATGTGCGAGTCCTGGAAGCCGGGGATCAGCAACTTGCCCTTCAGGTCCACCACTTCGGTGCGCGGGCCGATCAGCTCGCGGATCTCGTGGTGGCCGACGGCGGTGATCCGCTCGCCGGTGACGGCGAGGCTGGTGGCCCGGGTGCGGGCGGCGTCGGCGGTGAACACCGGGCCGCCGGTGAAGACCAGGTCGGCATGGGTCATGAGGAGTGCTCCTGACACGTCGTTCGATGTGTTTCGTGCGAGATGCGGTTGGTACGGTACGGGCCGGCCGGGCCGCGACGGCCCCGGCCGGTCCGTGGTCAGCCCTGGGGCAGCAGGTCGGCGCTGTCCGCGTCGGTGCCCCGGCCGGTGGTGAAGTAGGGGGACTTGCGCACCCACTTGGCCCAGGCCGCGGCCACCAGCCCGCTGAGGATCATCAGCGTCGGGGTGAGCAGCTGGAACCAGCCGTTGGCCGCGTTGACCTCGAAGTGGTCCGCCGAGTCCCAGAAGCTCCAGGCCAGGTACCCGCCGACGGCGAGCAGCGCGGCCGCGCCGAGCAGCGGCGCGACCACCACCCGCAGACCGGTCAGCGGCTCGGTGCGCAGCAGCCCGCGGAAGCGGACGGCGGCGGCCAGGGCGGTGAGCGCGTAGTAGAGCACCACCACGATGCCGATCGCGTTCACGGCCGCGCCGATCAGGTCGGTGACGGTCGGGATCACCAGCGAGAGCAGCGCGATCGCCGAGGCGATCACCACCAGGAGCACGGTGCCCAGAGCCGGGGTGCCGTACTTGGGGTGGATGCGGGTCCAGACCGGGCCCAGGGTGCGGTCGCGGCCCATCGCGAAGGTGCCGCGGGCGGTCGGGATGACGGAGGCCTGCAGGGAGGCCACCGCCGACAGGGTGAGCGCGATCAGCGGCAGCGCGGCCAGCGGCTGGCTCGCCAGCTTCTCGCCGAAGTAGGTCAGGCCCTGGGCGCCGTTGTCGGCCAGCTCGTCCAGCGGGAGCACCCGCTGGAAGGCGGTGCCGGCCAGCAGGAAGAGCAGCAGCATCATCACCAGCGCGATGATCCCGCCGCGCGAGGCGTCCTTGGGGTCGTGGGTCTCCTCGGCCACGGTGAAGACCGACTCGAAGCCCCAGTAGCAGAAGACCGCCAGCACCATGCCCTGGGCCAGCGCGCCCATGGTCGGGATGGCGAAGGGGTTGAACCACTCCAGCGAGAACGGCTGGTCACCGGCGAACAGCCCGTACCCGCAGAAGCCCAGCAGCACCAGGTACTCGAAGGCCAGCAGGTACTTCTGCAGCCGGGCCGCCAGGCCCAGGCCGCGGACCGCGATCACGGTGGCGCCGGCCAGCACGACCAGGCCGATCAGGGTGGTCTGCAGGGTGGAGTCCGGGTCCAGGTGCAGCCCGCCCACGCTCTCCACCCCGGCCTTGCCGGCCAGCTGGATCAGCGCGGAGCCGGTGACGGCCACCGTGTACGACATGAAGACGACCGTGCCGACGGTGTTCACCCAGCCGGTCAGGAAGCCCAGCCACGGGTTGAGGGTGCGGCCGACCCAGGTGTAGGCGTTGCCCGCGTTGGGCTCGACCCGGTTCAGCCGGCCGTACGCCACCGCGATGCCGAGCACCGGCAGGAAGGCGAGCAGCATGATCGCCGGTAGGTGCAGGCCGACCACACCGGCGGTCAGGCCGAGCCCGATGCCGATGCTGGAGGTGGCCGCCGTACTGGAGGCGGCGATGGCCACCCCGTCGACCATCCCGATGGACTTCTTCATCACAGGAGCCGGAGCGGGGGTTCTTACCCCGTCCTTCGCAGTCGCGCCCAACAGACCACCGCCTTGACCAGGGGGCCTTTCGTCGGCCCCGGGTGCGCACATGAAACTCCGGCCCCATTCTCACGTCAATGCCGTTGTCATAAGAACGGGCCGCGCCTAGGCTCCGAAGCATGAGTGAACGCGTGGTGCGCGAACCCGACCGGCGCCGCCGCCGGCCCACCAAGACCGGCACGGTCCTCTCCGAGCAGGTCATCGTGGAGACGGCCCTGCGCCTCCTCGGCCAGCACGGCGCCGAGGCCCTGACGGTCCGTCGGCTGGGCGCCGCCCTCGGCGCCGACCCGAGCGCCCTCTACCGCTACTTCCACTCCACCGACGACCTGGTGGTGGCGATCACCGACGAGCTGATCGCCCGGGCCCAGGCCGGCGCCGAACCGACCGGCGACTGGCAGGCGGACCTGCGCGAGATCGGCCTGCGGATCCAGCGCGCCTACCGCACCCACCCGCAGGCCGCCGCCCTCTCCGCCGCCCGCACCACCGGCCGCCAGCACGAGATCCGGGCCGTGGAGTCGATCCTCGGCATCCTGCGCGGGGCCGGCTTCCCCGATCCCGAGGCCGTCCGGCTCTACCACGTCTTCGTCGACCAGAGCCTGGCCTTCGCCGCCCTGGACGCCGCCGTGGAGGCCCTCCCGGCCCCCGCACGGGCCGCCGACTCCGCCGTCTGGACCACCCGCTACGCCACCCTGGACGCCGACACCCACCCCAACATCGCGGCCACCACCCCGCTGCTGATCGCCGAGATGAACCGCTCCGCCTACCCGCTCGCCCTCGACCTCCTCCTCGACTCCTTCGCCGCCCGCCTGCGCGGGCACTCCGGCTGACCCCGCCTGCCCCGGCCGCCCCGCCTGACGGACCGTCGGCGCGCGGTTGTCGGTGGCCCTGGCTAGCGTGACGTGGGACACAGCACCACCCCTCCCCACGAGAGACGAGTCAGTGCCATGACCGCATTCACCGAAGGTTCGCCGTGCTGGACCGACGCGATGTTCGCCGACGTGGAGGGCGCCAAGGCCTTCTACGGCGAGGTGCTCGGCTGGACCTTCGCCGAGGCCTCCTCGGAGTACGGCGGCTACACGCAGGCGTACTCGGGCGGCAAGGCGGTGGCCGCCGTGGTGCCGCCGATGCCGGGCCAGGAGGGCCACTCCGCCTGGTGCCTGTACCTCTCCTCGCCGGACGCCTCGGCCACCGCGGCGAAGATCAAGGAGGCCGGCGGCCAGGTGCTGATGGAGCCGATGCAGGTCGGCGACTTCGGCACGATGGCCATCGCCTCCGACCCGGGCGGCGCCGTCTTCGGCGTCTGGCAGGGCGGCGTCCACCAGGGCTTCGAGAAGGTCAACGAGCCCGGCGCGTTCTGTTGGGCCGAGGTCTTCACCCGCGAGCCGGAGAAGGCCGACGCGTTCTTCCCGGCGGTCTTCCCGTACAACGTGAAGACCATGGCGGACGAGCACGTCGACTTCCGCACCTACAACCTCTCCGGCGGCCCGGCGCTCGGCCGGATGAGGATGGGCGAGGAGTTCCCGCCCCAGGTCCCGGCGTACGTCAACGTCTACTTCGCCGTGCCGGACTGCGACGAGGCCGTGGAGAAGGCCAAGAAGCTCGGCGCCACCCTCCAGTTCGGCCCGATGACCAGCCCGTTCGGCCGCTTCGCCTCCCTGACGGACCCGCAGGGGGCGAACTTCTCGGTGATCGACCTGGCCACCGTCGAGGGCGAGATGCCCGACCTGACCGACGTCTGACGGTACGACAGGAGGGCGGGGCGGCCACTCGGCCGCCCCGCCCTCCCGCACGTGCGTCACTCCGGCAGGACCAGCGCCGGGGTCTCCTTGGTGAGCACCTCACCGCGGAAGAAGGCGGGGCTGCGCTTCATCATCACCAGCATCACCAGCACGCCCACGCCCAGCACGCCCACGCCGATCACGAAGACCGAACCGATCCCGAAGACCGAGCTGCCGCTGCCGTAGTCCGTGCCGTACATGTCCCAGAGGCTCTGCAGGAAGATCCCGGTCAGGATCAGCCCGCCGGTGACCGGGAAGACCACCTTGAGCACCGCGTCGCGCACCGAGCGGGTGAAGTCCCTGCGGAAGTACCAGGCGCAGGCGAAGGCGGTCAGCGAGTAGTAGAAGCAGATCATCAGGGTCAGCGCCGCGATGGTGTCGGTCAGCACGTTCTCGCTGATCAGCGTCATCACCGTGTAGAAGACACCGGTGCCCACGCCCGCCGTGACGATCGCCCGGCCCGGCGTGCCGTACCTGCGGTTGACCTCGGTGAAGGACGGCGGCAGCGCCTCGTAGACGCTCATCGCCAGCACCGTGCGGCTGACCGGGATGAAGGTGGTCTGCAGGCTGGCGGCCGCCGAGGCGAGCACCGCGACGAAGAGCAGCACGCCCAGCGTCGGCCCCATCACCGGACCGGCCAGCGCACGGAACACGTTGGACGAGGTGTCCGGGTTGCCGAGCCCGGTGCCGGTCTCGCCGACGCCCGCGTACATCTGCACCGCGACGGCGGTGAACAGGTACGACCCGACCAGCACCACCATGGCCAGCATGGCCGCCCGCCCCGGGGTCTTCTCGCTCCCGCCGGTCTCCTCGTTGGCGCTCAGGCAGGCGTCCCAGCCCCAGTACATGAAGAGCGAGAGCGACAGCCCGGCGATGAACGCCGACCAGGAGGAGGCCTGGAAGGGGTCGAGCCAGCTCCAGGAGAAGTCCAGCGAGCCCGGCACGTCACCGGAGACGGCCTTGGAGATCGCCATCACCGCGAACACCGCCAGCACCGTGAGCTGCAGCCCGACCAGCGCGTACTGCACGCCCTTGGTCGCCGTCATGCCCCGGTAGCTGATCGCGGTGGCGACCGCGATCAGCGCCAGGCAGGTCAGCACGTGGGCCGCCTTGTTGTCGTTCAGTCCGGCCAGCCAGTCACTCCCGGTGACCTCGCCCAGCAGGATGTAGAAGTACTCCGTGGCGACGCCGGCCAGGTTGGAGAGCACGATGATGGTCGCCACCACCAGCCCCCAGCCGCACATCCAGCCCACCTTCGGGCCGAAGGCCTTCACCGTCCAGGTGAAGGAGGTGCCGCTGTCCGGGACGGCCTTGTTGAGCTCCCGGTACGCGAAGGCGACCAGCATCATCGGCAGGAACCCGGCCAGGAAGAGCGCGGGCATCTGCAGGCCGACCGCCGCCACCGTGGTCCCGAGGGTGGTGGTGAGGCAGTAGACCGGAGCCACCGTCGAGACCCCGATGACGGAGTTCCCGAGCAGGCCGACCGAGTTGCTGTTGAGCCCCTTGGAACGGACGCCCTTTGCGGCGTCAGCTCCGCCGGCCGCCGCGCTGCGGCCGGTCGCGGGCTTGGAGTCGAGCTGAACCATGCCCCGACCGTACGTTGAACTGTTTCCGCAGCTCAGGGGCGCGAGGGTGACGAACCGTGACATGGATCGTGCGCCCCTGATTCAACTTTCACCAATGATTACCAGACACCATAACCAAAGGATCATCGAATCAGAGGCACACGGCTGGTTCGCCAGGGCAACGAAACCCGCACCGTTACCAAATCCGGGGTGTGCGCACCACCTCTGTGATCTGCCTCACGCGGCCGGCAGTCGGAAGCAGGACGAGCTCACCCGGAAGATCACCCGCTTGCGCTCGCTCAACGCCTGCGCCCAGACCGCCACCGTCTTCTCCGGGTTCTTCACCCAGACCTCCAGATCGGTGTGCGTGGTGTCCCACTGCTCCCCGGCCCCGATCCAGCCGGCCGCCTTGAGCTGGTCGCGCACCCGCTCGACCGCCTGGTTCAGCCCCGCCGGGTCGAGGCCGTCCACCTGCCAGAAGTGGATGGCGCTGCGAACCTGCCTGTCGCTCTGCCCCTCGCACTGGGAGAAGTTCACCTCGTTCCCCTGCTCGCGCGAACCGGTCACCCCGAGCAACTGGTACACCTGCTCGGAGACCCGCTCCAACTCGGCCTTGATCTGGATCTCGGGGGCGATGCGCAACGACGTGTCCTTCTCGGAGCCCGCGGTGAGTCCGCAGGAGGTCAGCAGGGTCAGGGCGAGGACGGCGACGACCGTCCGGAGGGGCTTCACGGTGCGCTCCCCCACTCCAGCTGCACGTCACGGTAGTTACCGGCGACGATCGAGGCCTGGTTGTCCAGCGAGCTGTGCGGCTTCCCGTTGTCGTCCCAGTAGCTGCTGTGCCCGCTGTTGCCCTCGGTGGTGATCCGGTTGGCCCCGAACTCCTCCGAGGTCGGCGTGTTCGGCAGGTCGAACCAGCCGTCGCTCCGTCCGTGCCCGAGCCCGCCGACCGAGGGCACCGGGTCCCAGTCCGCTTCGGCGGCCCAGACGTGCCGGGGGTCGATGTTCAGGTCCCGGGCGTAGGGGACGTGCATGCCGGGGCTGCCCGCCACCACGATGTCGTCCACCGCCAGACCGTTGCCGTTCTTCGCCGCCTCGCCGACCACCACCGAACCGTAGCTGTGGCCGATCACCGTGGTGTGCCGCGACGTGCCGGGGTCGTGGGTGGTGCCGAGGCTGTCGATGTAGCTGTCGAGCTTCGGTGCGCCGTCCTCGGCGTAGTTGTTGAACGGCGCGTCCTTGACGATGTCGTCGGGGGCGTCGTAGCCGAGCCACATGATGGTGGCGGTGTCACCGGTGTTGCTCTTCTGGTCGGCGGCGCGCTGGAGGTCGCGCATCTTGTCCATGTAGCCGTTCATGTCGCCCAGGTCGACGGTGGTCCCGGGCACGAAGACGGCGGTGTTCTTCGCGGTGTCCGGGTTGCCGAAGGAGACGATCGCCTTGCCGTCGTCCTTGGGGTCGAAGCCGAGCAGGAACACGTCCTTGCCCTTGGCCTCCTCCTGGTCCATCCGGTTCCGCAGGTCCAGCATCTGCTGGTAGTTGTGGCCGCCCGGGCCTGCCAGGTCGAGCTGGCGCTCCAGGTTCTCCCGGTTGCCCAGGTCGCGCACCTCGCTGCTGATGCCGTTGAGGTTGCCGATCTCGCCCGGGTAGAGCGCCAGGTACTCGCGCTGCTGCTGGGGCGAGAGCCCCGCCCACCACTTGGCGTTGGCGGTCGGGTCGTCCGAGGTCGGGACCACCGGGCCGAGGCCCAGCTGCGAGCGCATGGCGTTGATGTCGTTGGCCACCTCGCCCTGTGCCTTGGCCGGGTCCGCCGTGACGACGTCCCCGTTCAGGCTGCCGAGGGCCACCGCGCCGTCGGCGCTGGCCCGCTCGGCCTTCTGCACGGCCGCGTCGATCCGCTGCCGGAACTCACCGAGCCGGGCGTTCTGCTGACGGTTGATCTCCTGGTAGTCCGGGTCGTTCCGGTAGGCCGGGTCCAGCTGCGGCCCGGTGACCGAACCGTCGTCCCCGACCCGGTAGTTGTTGCTCTCCGCCTCCGAGACGGCGGCCCGCAGCTCCTGCTGGGCCTCGGACATCCGCCGGTGCACGGTGTCGAGCACCACCGCGATGGCGGTGGCCTCGGCGTTCACGATGCCCAACTGCTGCTCGGCCTTGTCCAGTTCGCCCCTGGCGGCACCGGCGGCCGGGCTCTGCCAGTTCAGCAGCGGGCCCGCCGCCTGCGAACGGTGGCGCTGCTGCGCCTCCCCCGCGGACTCGCCCAGCTTGCGCCAGGAGGAGGCGGCCTCCTCCAGGTCCCCGAAGTTCTGCCGCAGCAGCAGCGCGAAGCTCTCCGCCATCAGGACACCCGCCCGAAGCGGCTGGCCTCGCGGCGCTCGGTGCCCTCGTAGTCGTCGGCGTTGGTCCGCAGACCGTCCGCGTTCTTCTCCAGCAGCGCGTGCAGGCCGGTCAGCGCGGTGCGCCAACTCTCCGAGACCTGGCTCAGCCCTCCCGAGACCGACCACCCGGCCGTGGAGGCCGCCGCGTCGCCCGCGTCCCGGACCGCCCGGTCCGAGGCCGGGCGCAGTTCGCCGCTGACATCGGAGATCACCTGCGCGGATGCGCGCAGGTCCTCCGGCTTCACTTCGATCGATGACAAGGTCCGCCCCCGCGGTACGTACGTCTGCACTCGGTCAACAGTGGGCGACACCTTATTGAACGGACCGCCCGTCCGCGATCCACTCCGACGAACCGTCACCCAGCTGGGACGGACCGCACACGACGCACCGCCGACACTGTCAGTCCGAGCCCCTAACGTGCAGTCATGACGCAAGCCGTACTGGCGTACGCCTACCGCCACCCCTCCGCCGTGCTGGCCGCCCCCGACGGGCCGCGGCTCGCCCTGGCCACCTCCGGCGGCACCGGTCCGCTCGGCGCCACGGCCCACCCGCACTTCTTCACCGGCTCCCTCGCCTCCCCCGCCGCCGCGGCCGCCGGCCTGCTCGCGGTGGCCGACGTGGCCGCCACCCGCTACCACCAGCCCCAGCGCCCGGTGGTGCTCGACCCGGTGGTCACGGCCAACGGCGACCGGCTGCGCTTCGAGTCGTTCTCCGCCTGCTGCGGGGTGTACGCCCGCCTGGACGTGACGGCCGAGGGCCTGGACGGGGCCGAGCCCGGCCACGGCACCACCAACGTGGACGTGAACCACCCGCTGCGCGAGGCGCTGAGCCGGATCGGCTCCGCCGAGGCGCTCCGACTCTCGGTCGGCTCCGAGGAGTTGACGGTCACCGGCCCCGAGGGCCCGCTGCTGGAGAAGAAGGTGCCGCTGCCCGAGCGCTGGGTCCGCGGTTTCGCCGAGACCCAGGTGGTGGCCGCCGGTTTCGACCTGCGGGCCGAGCTGCCGGCCGCCGAGGCGGTGCGGTTCCTCCGCTCGCTGCCGCGCGGTGGTGAGAGCACAGGAGGCCGTTCCGGCAGCCGGACTCCGGTCGGCTGGGTCGTCCCCGGCCCGGGCGGCCGGACACTGCGCCCCGCCACCCGCCCCGCGCCGGGAGCCGTCTGCCTCCCCGGCCCCGAGCGCCTGAGCACCCTCCACCGGGTGCTCCGGCACGCCCTCGCCCTCCGGGTGTACGGGCCGCCGGTCACCGTGGGGGCCGCGCCCACCGCCTCCGCCTGGGAGGTGGTGCTGCCCGCCGGCATGCGGCTCACCCTCACCCTCTCGCCCGACGTCGCGCGCGGCTTCTCCGGTGAGGGCGGGGTGCTCACCGCCCTCACCGCCGGGCAGTCGGCGGCCGACGCGGACCTGGTCTCGGTGCTGCTCGCCTGGGAGCCCCGGATCGATCCCGCCGAGCTGGCCCGGGAGTCCGGGCTGCCGGTGGAGCGGGTGCGGGCCGCGCTGGTCCGGCTCGGCACGGCCGGCCAGGTCGGCTACGACACCGCCGAAGCCTCCCACTTCCACCGCCAACTCCCTTACCACGCAGGGCGGGCGGAGGCCGACAACCCACGCCTTCGGGCCGCCCGGGCGCTGGTCGCCGCCGGCGCCGTCCACCGCTCCGGGTCGATCGCCACCGTCACCGTGGACGACCACGAGCAACGCGTCCGGATCGCCGAGGACGGCCGCCTCACCTGCACCTGCCTCTGGTGGGCCAGGTACCGCGGCGACCGCGGCCCCTGCAAGCACGCCCTCGCCGTCACCCTCACCACCACCCCCGAGACGCAGCCGGCCCGCTGAGGGCCCACCAGGGCCCTCAGGGGCGCGAGGAACTGCGCGAATCGGAAGACACAGACCCGCCTGCCGGGTACGGACAGCCACCTGCAAGTGAGTCTCCGCCCCCGGCACACGGCAAGCCTCCTTCCGCAGCGCGCAGTTCCCCGCGCCCCCGGTGTGACCACCACCCCGCCGCCTCTCCGTCCCTCGCCTCCCCGAAGCCCCGCAGCCTCGATCCCGCCCCGAGAAGGACCACCCCGATGAGCCTCGCCGACGACCTCCGGGCCGGCCGCACCCCCGCCGTCAGCGCCGCCGTGCTCCCCCTCACCACATCTCAACGCCGCGCTCTGCTCCCCGAGTTGAAGGCCCTACGCCAGGAGCTCCGGGACGACTGGCGGCTGCGCTCGACGGCCGCCCCGGCCCTGATGGTCGCGGGCGCGGTCTGCCACTCGGCCCCCTCCCAGGCCGCCGCCTGGCTCCGCGCCGCCGAGTTCGAGGGCGCCACCGACTGGCACCGCCCGGCGCTGCGCCGCCTGATCGACGCCCAGCCCGACACCTGGCGGGCCGAGGTGGCAGCCCGGCTGGCCGAGCACCGCCGCCGCAGCGTCGGCTGGGGCTTCTCCGTCACGTTCCAGGTCACCGAGTACCTGGTGCGCACCACCGGCTGCCCGCTACCGCTCACCGATGCCCTGGTCCTCAACTGGGCCGAGGACCGCTCCCTCCCCCTGCCCCGCCCGGACCTGCCCGGCCGCCTCCCGGTCGGCACCGGCCTTCACGCCCGGCTGCGGGCCGACTCCTTCACCCCGCTGCTCGCCCCGCTGATGTTCGAAGTCGCAGGCACCGCAAGGGTCCTGGAGAACAGCTGGAGCGGCCAGCCCGAGTCCGACCGCTGGCCCGCCGCCCTGGCCCGGCTCGCCTCCGAGGGCGTCCTGGACCGCGCCGCCCTGGTCTCCCGGGTGCTGGCCCGCCTGCTGCGCGGCGGCCGCACCATCGAACTCCGGCCCGTCCTGGCCACCTTGACCGCCCTCGCCCCGACTCCGGCCGAGCTGGCCGCCGAGGCCCGCACCCTGCTGGGCCTGCTGGACGGCCCCTCCACGGTGGCCGGCTGGGCCCAGCAGGCCCTGATCGAGCTGGACGCCACCGGCGCCCTCGACCCGGAGGCGGCCACCGAGGCCTCCCGCACCGTGCTGTTCCGCGCCGAGAAGAAGCTGGTCAAGGCCCAACTCTCCTGGCTGGACCGGACGGCGAAGCAGGATCCGGCCCGAGCCGGTGCCGTCCTGCTCGCCGCCTCGGACGCCTACGGGCACCCCGACCGCACCCTCCAGGAGCAGGCCCTCAAGCTGACCGCCCGCCACCTCAAGGCCGCCGACGACCGGACCATCACCGAACTCCGCTCCACCGCCGCCCAGTTGGACCAGGCCCACCACGCGGCCGCCGCCGACCTGCTCGGCCTGGCCACCCCTCCCCCCAACAGCACCGACTACCGTGAGCAGCTTCCGCCCGCCCCGACACCCCGTGCGCTCCCCGCTCCGGTCGGCGGCCCCGCCGAGGCCGCCGAGGAGCTCTCGGCGGCCCTGTCCGGGCAGCCCGGCGTCGCCGCGTTCGAACGCGCCCTGGACGGCCTGGTCCGCTGGGCCTGGCTGGACGCCCCCGGGCTCGCCGAGGCCCTCGCCCCGGTCCTGGCCGCCGCCCCCTACCGTGACCTGCGCTTCGTCGCCGAAGCCGCCGCCGGGCAGCGCACCGCCGCCGAGGTCGAGTCCTGGCGGCAGGCCGAGCACTCCCCGCTCCGGCACGAGCGCACCCACCCCTTCCCGGCTCAGCGGGCCCTGCGGCTGGAGGAGGCGGCCCGCCAACTCCTCGGCGAGCGCGTCCCGTTCCTGCTCGCCACCCCGACCCTGGAGACCGGAGCGCTCGACCCGGCCGTCCTGGCCGAGCGCCTCGCCCGCTACGAGGAGCTGGGGCTCACCCCCGGCCCCGCCGACTACGGCCAGGCCCTGCTCCGGGCGGCACCCGCCACCGCGCAGGCGCTCGCCGCCGCCGGGAAGCTCCGCTCCCCGCACGGGCTGCGGTACGCCGGCTGGCTGCGCGGCGGCGGCCTGCCGCACCAGCCGGTCACCGTGCGGCCGAGCAGCACCGGCAGCGCCTCCTGGCGCCACGCCACCTACCGCCTCGCCGTCCAGCCTGGGATCGACCCGGACGCGCTGCTCCCCGACATCGCCCCGGGCACACCGACCCTGCCCTCCCACATCGTCCGACTGCTGGGCCCGTCCGAGGAGTTGGAGCGCTACGGCTGGGCCCCCGCGCCGAGCGCGCACACGATCGCCGTGCTGCCCGGCCACCGCGAGGAGTTGGCCTCCCGCCTGCTGCGCCACTTCACCGACCTCGACGGCCACCACGTCACCGGCGACGGGGTCCGGGTGCTGCCCTACCTGGCCGAGGCCGACGGCCCGGCGGGCCCGGCCGTCCACCTGGCCCTGGCCCACGGCCTCGGCACCCCGCGCCCCGAGGACCGCACCGCCGCCGTCGACGCCCTGCTGGTGCTGGCCGCCCGGGGGGACCTCGCCCCGGACCTGCTCGGCCGGGAGTCCGCCGAGCTGATCCGCGAGGGCTCGGTCAAGCCCACGCGCCTGGCCCGGGCCCTGAGCGCCGCCGCCGAGACCGGCGCGTACCGCACCGTCTGGACGGTCCTGGCCGCCGCCCTCCCCGCCCTGCTCGAAGCCGAACCCCCGCGCGGCACGGCCGACTTGATCGCCCTGGCCGCCGACTGCGTCCGCCGCTGCGGCTCCTCCGGCCTCGACCTGCCCGACCTGGCCGGCCTCGCCGCCCGCCCCGGCACCACCAAGCTGCTCCAGGAGGCCCGCGCCCTGCACGCCCTCCTCTGAACGGAGAACCGCCGCTCCGTCAGTCCTCCAGCCCTGACTGACGGAGCGTCACGTTCAGCCGTCCGGTCAGCCCGAGTGCCGGATCCGCCGTCCCCGGAAGGGTGCGCGGCACCCCGTGGTAGGCGAACCGCATCGGCCCGCCGAAGACCAGCAGGTCACCGCTGCGCAGCTCGACGTCGGTCCAAGGCCTGGTCCTGGTCTCGGTGTTGCCCATCCGGAAGACGCAGCTGTCACCGAGCGAGAGCGAGACCACGGGCGCGTCCGCCCGTTCCTCCTTGTCCTGGTGCAGGCCCATGTGGCTGCCGTGCGCGTAGTGGTTGACCACCGCGATGTCCGGCCGGTACCCGACCGCCCCGGCGATCTCCGCCACCCCGCCCCCGTACGCGTCGGCCACCGCCCGCAGCCCCAACTCCCCCAGCAGCGGCGGGAACGGCTTCACCGGCGCCCCGTCCCCGTCCACGACCGTGCGGACGTAGCGGTACGGGTACCAGTGCCAGCCCATCGAGAACGAACGCACCGACATCTCGCCGCCGCCCGGCATCCGCACCGTACGCATCCCGGCCGGCGGGCGGGCCCACTCCCGGCAGGCCTCGACCAGCGCACGCTGCTCCTCGGGGCCGAGCCAGTCCGGCAGGTGCACCACACCGGGGGCGACGACGGACCGCTCGCGCGGGAAGAGCTCCATGCCCCCATCCTCGCAGCCCGCGCCGCGCCACGGCACGCCGCACCGCACCGCGCCCTCCGGCCACCCGGCGGTTCAGCGGATCAGCCCCAACTCCCGTGCGCACTGCGGCCAGGCGCTCCACCCCTGCCGCCGCTGGATCTCCTGGGCCACGGCTATCTGGTGGCGGCGCGGTGCGAGGTCGGGCCGCTCGGCGTAGCGCAGGCCGCCCGTCTCCTGCCAGGTGGGCTGCCAGATCTGGAGGCCGCCGTAGAAGCCGTTGCCGGTGTTGGCGTGCCAGTCGCCGTCGCTCTCGCAGTCGGCCAGCCGCTGCCAGGTGGCGTCCGGGACGGCGGCGGCCCCGGCCGGGGTGGCGGTGGCCAGCGGGAGCAGCGCGGTGCTCAGGGCGAGCAGGACCATCGGTCGCATCATGGGCCCATGAAGGCACGGCCCGCGCCGCCCGGCACCACAACCGGTCCGTCCAGGCGACGGGCCCCGGCGTGTCGTGCCCGGACGTGCCCAGACGTACATGCCCAGACGTGCGGGAACGCCGACGGCCGCCCCTCCGTCAGGAAGGGGCGGCCGTTCTGGCACTTCGTCAGCTCACCGGAGCGTCAGAGGTCTCAGAGGTTGATGACCTGGCCCGGGAAGATCAGGTCGGGGTTGGAGCCCAGGACACCGGCGTTGTTGTTGTAGACAACCTTCCAGTCCAGGCCCTTCTCGGCGGCGATCTTGCTCAGCGTGTCGCCGGCCTTGATGGTGTAGTTGCCACCGTTGGACTTGGCCGGGGCCTGGGTCTTCGGAGCGCTCTTCGGGGCCTCGGCGGCCTTCGGGGTGCTCTTCGGCGCGGCAGCGGCCTTGGGGGCGGCGGCGGCCTTCTGCTCGGTCTTCGGAGCGGCCTGCTGCTTCGGGGCGGCAGTGCGGGTCTCGGAGCGCGAGGCCTTGCTCTCGGAGGTGGTGGAGGTGTCGACCTTGGCGGCCGCGCCGCCCTTGGTCAGGCCCGCCTTGACGGAGCACACCGGCCAGGCGCCGGGGCCCTGGCCCGCGAGCACCTTCTCGGCGACGGCGATCTGCTGCGCCTTGGTGGCCTGGTTGGCCGACGGGGCGTAGGCGGTGCCGCCGTAGGCGGCCCAGGTGCTGGAGGTGAACTGGAGGCCACCGTAGAAGCCGTTGCCGTTGGCGATGCTCCAGTTACCGGTCGACTCGCACTGCGCGACCTTGTCCCAGGTGGAGACGTCGGCGGCGGAGGCGGAGGTCGCCGTGACGAGGCCGGCCACGGGCAGGACGGCGACGGCGCCGCCCATGACAGCCAGACGAACGCGGTTGCGCTTGACGGCGGTGGTGGCAGCGGCGGTCTCGTTACGGAAGGTCATGAGTATCCTCTCGACAATCCCGGGCGGGCAGCCGGAACCAAGCCCCGTGGAGCCTGGTTTCGTCCGCCGCGTCCGCAAGACGGCCGTGCCCGTCGCTGTTCCGACGTGCCGCGCCGTCCCGGCAACCTTCCCCGCACACCTGCGCCGCTCTCAGGAGCGTTCACGCTGGTGGGCACCTGCCGCGCCGGAGTGAACCGGTGGGCCGTGCGCCGGGGGGTGAACCCGGGTCGTGCTCGTTGCACTGGTTACGAAGCTACGAGCCGGATAAGCAGATCCCAAACGTTTTCGGGTTTTCCCAGCTCAGCCAGGTGTTACCCGCAGTAAAGATCAAGTAAATGTGGACCCTATGTCCGATTTGACCCCTATTTCCATGATCAAACATCTGCTCGACGTGACCTGGGCCACTTTCGGACCCCTGTGAGCTCGCGCACAGGATCGACAGATTGCGACCGCCCGCCCACACGGCGCAGTCGAAATCGCGGCAAATCCCGTCGCGGCGGCGTTCACCCGTGACCCCAGCCACAACGGCCCGTTGGTAATGGCGGTCGGGGCTGCCCGCACCACCCCCAGACGAACCGAGGAGTCCCCCGTGCCGCGCTTGCTCGAAGTCAGCGACGAGGTCCGAGCCGAGATCGGTGACGACGAGGCAGACAACCTGCTCGCCGGAGCCCACGCCCCCGACAGCTACGACTGCGCCTCCTGCCGGACCCCGGGCAACTCCGCCCGGGAGGCCACCAGCACGGTGCTCTTCGTCGCCGACGAGACCGCCGTGCTCGCCTTCGCCCACGCCCGCTGCATCCCCTCCCAGGTGGTCCCGGTCTCCGAGGACCAACTGCTCGGCGCCGTCCGCAGCATCAACGAGTCCCAGTCCGCCCCGACCCCGGCCGCCGTCCCCGCCCCGGCGCCCGCCCCCGTCCCGGCCGCCCCCGCACCGGTGGCCGGCCAGCCCTCGGTCTCCAGCACCGGCCAGCCCGCCGTCCTCGGCATCACCTGCGGCCTCGTCCTGTGCGAGAACACCGGCCACGCCGCCCTGGTGATCGAGCCGACCGGCCCGGTCGGCCGCCCCGGCAACACCTCGGGCCAGGACGAGTTCCTCGACCTGCTCCTGGAGCAGGGCTTCCACCAGGTCGCCGACGTCGACAAGGCCCCGGGCCAGCTCCCCGGCTGGTCGGTCCTGATGGCGATGGGCCAGCTGCACGCGATCCTCCACCCCACCCCGGCGGGCAGCAACGCCGCCTGGTGGCAGGCCCACCAGCCGCTCCAGGTCACCGAGTCCTGGCGCTCGGCCGCCCGCCAGCTCTCCTCGGTCACCATGTACGCCGCCCCGGCCGGCACCATCGGCCGCCAGCCCCGCGAGGACCTGCTCCGCGCCGCCCTCGACCGGGCCGCCACCCGCGGCCTGCTGGTCGCCGCCGCCCTCCCGCTGGCCGGCACCTGAGCCGTCCGACGCACCGTCAGGGGCCCGGACGCCACCCCGCGTCCGGGCCCCGGCCCGTCCCCACCACCCGGACACCCCGCATCCCGCCCGTCCCCCCTCGTGCGCGCCCGCACGAGCACCCCGCGCACCCCCGTCCGCCGGCATCCCCGCAGGTCGGCACATGCCAGCACCCGCGCAGCCCGCATCCCCCGCCGGACTGGCTCGTTGGTTCCTGCGTGTACAGCTACGAGGTCGCCGCCGCCCACCGTCAGCCCACGACCCGTCCCATCCCGGGCATGCGCCCGTCGTACGACGCCGAGCACCCGAGCTCCCCGACGCCGATCTACGACGCGCTGTACTCCGAGTACCGTCGCCTCTTCCGCGCCCTGCCCGGTGACCGCTCCGGCGAGGAGTCCATGCGCTTCGAGGGCTTCGCGACCCGCTCCCCGTACGAGGGCCCGCAGCGCCCCGAGGCGTACCCGCCGCAGCAGCAGACCTTCCACACCTACCCGGGCCACGCCCAGGGCACCCCGCAGTTCATGCCCGCCCAGCAGAGCCACCCGAGCACCGGCCAGGGCTGGGTCGCCACCGGCTACCTCTCCCCCGCCGTCGGCGGCCGCCACCGCAGCAGCCCGATGCTCTCGCTCCCCCCGGGCCAGTACTGACCCATGCGAAAGGGCCCCCCGGAGGGGGCCCTTTCCGTACCGCTTACTTGCGCTTGCGCTTCTCGCGCACCCGCACCGAGATCGAGATCGGCGTCCCGACGAAGCCGAACTCCTCGCGCAGCCGGCGCTCGACGAAGCGGCGGTAGCCCGCCTCCAGGAAGCCGGAGGCGAAGAGCACGAACCGCGGCGGCCGGATGCCGGCCTGGGTGCCGAACAGGATGCGCGGCTGCTTGCCGCCCCGGATCGGGTGCGGGTGGGCGGCCACCAGCTCGCCGAGGAAGGCGTTCAGCCGGGCGGTCGGGACGCGGGTCTCCCAGCCCTCCAGCGCGGTCTCGATCGCCGGGACGAGCTTCTCCATGTGACGGCCCGTCTTGGCCGACACGTTCACCCGGGGCGCCCACTGGACCTGCACCAGGTCCCGCTCGATCTCGCGCTCCAGGTAGTAGCGGCGCTCCTCGTCGAGCTGGTCCCACTTGTTGTAGGCGACGACCACGGCGCGCCCGGCCTCGACGGCCATCGAGATGATCCGGGTGTCCTGCTCGGCCAGGGTCTCGCTGGCGTCGATCAGGACCACCGCGACCTCGGCCTTCTCCAGCGCGGAGGAGGTGCGCAGCGAGGCGTAGTAGTCGGCGCCGGCGGTCAGGTGCACCCGGCGGCGGATGCCGGCCGTGTCGACGAACTTCCAGGTCTTGCCGCCGAGTTCGATCATCTCGTCGACCGGGTCACGGGTGGTGCCGGCCAGCTCGTTGACGACCACGCGGTCCTCGCCGGCCACCTTGTTGAGCAGGCTGGACTTGCCGACGTTCGGACGGCCGATCAGCGCGACCCGGCGCGGGCCGCCCAGCGGGGTGCCGTCGAAGGTCTGCGGCGGGGCCTCGGGCAGGGCGGCCAGCACCGCGTCCAGCAGGTCGCCGGAGCCGCGGCCGTGCAGGGCCGAGACGGGGTACGGCTCGCCCAGGCCCAGCGACCACAGGTACGCGGCCTCGGCCTCGGTGGCCGGGCCGTCCACCTTGTTGGCGCAGAGCACGGTCGGCTTGCCGGCCCGGCGGATCAGCTTGATCAGCGCCTCGTCGGTGTCGGTGGCGCCGACGGTGGCGTCCACCACGAAGAGCACCGCGTCGGCCTGCTCGATGCCGAGCTCGGCCTGCGCGGCGACCATCGCGTCGATGCCCAGGACGTCGATCTCCCAGCCACCGGTGTCGACGAGCTTGAAGCGGCGGCCGTTCCAGGTCGCCTCGTAGGTGACCCGGTCACGGGTGACGCCCGGCTTGTCCTCGACGACCGCCTCGCGGCGGCCGATGATGCGGTTGACCAGGGTCGACTTGCCGACGTTCGGGCGGCCGACCACGGCCAGCACCGGGAGCGGGCCCTCGATCTCGCCGTCGCCGAACTCGCCGTCGAAGCCCTCCTCGGCGGCCATCGCCATGAACTCGGCGTAGTCGGCGGCGTCGAGCTCGCCGTAGGAGTCGTTGTCGTTGCTCATGTTCCGTACTTCCGTTTCCCGGCCCGTCCCTTCCCAGGGATGCGCCGTGCGTACCTGCCCCACGGGGGCAGCGCGGTGCGTCCGGCCGGAAGCTCCGGCAGACGCGAGGGGGTGAGCGGTCGTCAGACCGCGAGACCGGCCCGCTGTTCGACCAGGGTGGCGATGGTGTCGATCACCTGGTCCAGCGTCAGGTCACTGGTGTCCACCAGGACGGCGTCGGCCGCCTGGGTGAGGGGAGCGGTCTCCCGGGAGGAGTCCGCCCTGTCCCGGCGGGCCAGGTCGGCGGCCATCGCGGTGATGGTCGCCTCGTCCAGGCCCTTGGCCCGCAGCTCGGCCGCCCGGCGCTCGGCGCGGGCGGCCTCGGAGGCGGTGAGGAAGACCTTGACGGTGGCGCCCGGGAACACCACCGAGCCCATGTCCCGGCCCTCGGCGACGATGCCGCGCTCGGCCACCCGGGCGCAGCCGCGCTGCAGCTCGACCAGCCGGGCCCGCACCTGCGGGACGGCGGCCACGGCGCTGACCTGGGAGGTGACCTCCTGGCCGCGGATCGGGCCGGAGACGTCCTGGCCGTCCACCGTGATGGTGGGGCCGGCCGCGTCGGTGCCGGAGACGATCACCGGCTTGGAGCAGGCGATGGCCACGGCCTCGGGGTCGTTGACGTCCACCTCGTTGGCAAGCATCCACCAGGTCATCGCGCGGTACATCGCGCCGGTGTCCAGGAAGCTCAGCCCGAGCCGGGCGGCGACCGCGCGGGAGACGGTCGACTTGCCGGAGCCGGAGGGTCCGTCGATGGCGACGACGACCGGGGCGTTCGCTCGGTCGGCAGTGTCCACGGCGTGAACCTCTCTTCGTACTGCAGGCAGGGGACCACCTCTAGGTTAGTCGACCCGCCGGGCTTCCCCGGCCAGGGCCGCCGCCCAGGTAAGACAAACGTCTTGCACGCTTGTACAAATCCTCGCTAGAGTTCAGGCCATCAGCCCGGACCGACCCGAGGAGCCCGCCGTGACCGCCACCACCGCCACCCCCGTCCGCTCGACCCTGGTCCTCGCCGACGGCCGCCGCCTGTCCTGGCTGGACTTCGGCGGCCCCGGCCGGCCACTGCTGGCCCTGCACGGCCACCTCGCCGAGGGCGCCGACTTCACCGGCACCGCCGCCCTGCTGGCCCCCGAGTGGCGGGTGATCGCCCCCGACCAGCGGGGCCACGGCGACTCCGACCGGGCCGCCGACTACTCCCGCGAGGGCTACCTCGACGACGCGGTCGCCCTGCTGCACCACCTCGACCTCGGCCCGCTCCCCGTGCTCGGCCACTCCGGCGGCGCGGTCACCGCCTACCAACTGGCGGCCCGTCACCCTGAGCTGGTCTCCGCGCTGATCGACGAGGAGGGGGCGGCCGAACTGCCGGAGGGCCCCAGCCCCCTCTCCTTCGTCCTCTCCTTCCCCTACATCGCCCCCACCCGCGAGGAGCTGCTCGCCGCCCTCGGCCCGGTCGCCCCGATGGTCGGCGACCGCCTGCGCCCGCTCCCGGACGGCTCCTGGCGGCTGCCCTTCCACCCCGAGGACACCGTCCGCTCCGAGGGCCTGGTGCACGGCGACCACTGGGACGACTGGCTGGGCAGCAGCTGCCCGGCCCTCCTGGTCAGCGGCAACCGGATGCCCTGCCTCCCCACCGCCCTCGCCACCGCGATGACCGAGCGCCGCCCGCTCACCGAGCTGGTCACCCTGGACGCCGACCACTTCGTCCACGCCGCCGCCCCGGCCGCCTTCGCCGACGCGGTCCGGGCCTTCCTGGCCCGGATCTGACGCCCGGTCAGTCCCTCCCCCGGGCGCGCAGCGCGACGTAGCCGGCCAGCCCGCCGAGGGCCGCGCAGAGTGGCGAGTACAGCGCCAGGTCCCAGCGCCGGAACGCCTCCGGCGCCTCGCCGAGGCCGGCCCCGGAGACCACGAACCCGCCGAGCCCGCGCGCCAGCAGCACGCCGGAGACGGTCCACGTCCCGGCCCGCACCACCAGAGCACCGCTCCTCGGCCGGGCCAGCACCAAACCGCCCGCCGCGCCGAGCAGCCCGGCCACCCCGAGGGTCAGCCCCGTCGAGGGCAGCCGGTCCTCCGGCACCCCGACCACCACCTCGGCGAACTCCGCCGCCGAGCCCAGCGGCCACGGCGAGGCCGCCCACACCACGTGCAGCGCCCCGGCCGCGAACAGACCCGTCGCCGCCGCCGCGGCAGCGGCCCTCGTCCCGTAGGTCCCCATGGCACACCCCTCTCCCCGGTTCCGTACAGTCCTGTATGGAACTGTTCCGTACAGTACTGTACGGACATGGCGAAGGGGAGAGTCACCCGGGACGACTGGACGATGGCCGCGCTCCGCGCACTGGCCCGGGGCGGCGTCCCGGCCGTCGCGGTGGACGTGCTCGCCAAGGAGCTCGAAGTCAGCCGGGGCAGCTTCTACTGGCACTTCAAGAACCGCGACGCCCTCCTGGTCGCAGCCCTGGAGGCCTGGGAGCGGCACGCCACCACCGACGTGGTGGCCGCGATCCGCGCGCTCGACGCCACCCCGCCGGAACGCGCCCGGGCCCTGCTCACCACCGCGCTCGGCACCGAGGAGATCTCCGGCCTCGAACCGGCCCTGGCCACCCAGGCCGCCCACCCGGCCGTCGCCGAGGTGATCGACCGCGTCACCCGGGCCCGGCTCGCCTACCTCACCGAACTGGCCGAAGGGATCGGCCTCCCCCCGCAGGCCGCCCGCCACCGGGCCCTCGCCTGCTACGCCGCCTACCTCGGCTGGCTGGAGCTGCGCCGCACCTCACCCGCCCCGGCCCCCGAGCTCGCCCCCGGCCACCCGGAGGCCGAGGCGGCCCTGGACCACCTGGTCACCCTGCTCCTCACCCCCGCCGACCGGTAACCGGCCCGCACCGGCCGCCGGCCGGCTGCCATGATCGCCCCCATGACGTTCAAGGTCGCCGTCCTCGCCTCCCACGCCGGCTCCAACCTCCGGGCCCTCACCGCCGACGCCCCGCTCCCGGGCTCCGGGTACGCCGTCGCCCTGGTGATCAGCAACAACAGCAGCTCTGGCGCCCTCGCCCACGCCCGCGAACTCGGCATCCCGGCCCTCCACCTCTCCGGCCGCACCCACCCGGACCCCGAGCAGCTCGACCGGACCCTGCTGGACGCCCTCCGCCTCCACGGCGCCGACCTGGTCGTGACGGCCGGCTACCTCCGCAAGATCGGCCCGGCGGTGCTCACCGCGTACGAGGGCCGGATCGTCAACGTCCACCCCTCCCTGCTCCCCCGCCACGGCGGCCCCGGCATGCACGGCGCCCACGTCCACACGGCCGTCCTCGCCGCGGGGGACACCGTCTCCGGCGCCTCGGTCCACCACGTGACGGCCGAGTACGACGAGGGCCCGGTGATCGCCCGTCAGGAAGTCCCGGTCCTCCCCGACGACACCCCGGACACCCTGGCCGCCCGCGTCCTGACCGCCGAACACACCCTCCTCCCGGCCACCGTCCGCCACCTGGCCGCCGCCACCACGGCCTGACCCCCCGTCAGCCCCTCACTGCCGCACCCTCCCCCGCCGCTTCCCTTCTCCACGCTCCCCTCCCCCTCTCATCGGAGATGCCAGAAGGCCCCGCCGGGGAACCGGCGGGGCCTTCCTCCACGTCACGCCCGCGCTCAGCCGGCCGGGTACTTGTAGCCGATCTTCAGCAGGCTCACCAGCAGCGGCACCGCCAGCACCAGCAGCACACCCGGCACCATCGGGTCGATCAGGTACCAGGCACCCGGCGACTGCAGCCCGACGAACGCCGCCGCCGCCACCGCCGGCACGTGCGGAGCCTTGAGCAGCGCCAGCGCCAGGACGGTGAGCGCCACCGCCACTCCGGTCGAGTAGTGCGAGTGCCCGAACAGCTCGGTCACGGCCAGCGCGACCAGCACCGACACCGGGTACGAGATCAGCACCGCCCGCGGCGTCGCCAGCGGAGCACCGGGCGCCAGCGCCAGGACGGCGGCGGTTGCGATGTAGGGGATGGCGAACACGTGCAGGTCGGTCAGCTGCTGGAAGACCGCCAGCAGGAGCACGGAGCCGAGCGCCACGCCTCCGGCGGTGAACGCGGCCCGCCGGCCGGCGAGGACGCGGAGCAGGGACACGGGTGGCCTGGTGGCCGTGGACTCGGACATCGGAACTCCTCCTCGGGAGCGGCAAGGCATACGGGACGGACGGTACGCCGGTCGGTGGCCCGCCTGCTGGCGGTACGTCAGGTCGGGCGCCGCCTCAGGTCGGACAGGGCGTCGGGTCAGGCGGTGCGGCCGAGGAAGTCCCGGATCAGTGCGGCGATCTCGGGCCCGTGGCTCTCCAAGGCGAAGTGCCCCGCGTCGAGCAGGTGGAGTTCGGCGTCCGGCAGGTCGTCGGTGTAGGCGACGGCACCGGCCTCGCCGAAGATCTCGTCGTTCTTGCCCCAGGTGATCAGCATCGGGGGCCGGTGCGTGCGGAAGTACTCCTGGAACGCGGGGTACTCGCCGACGTTGAACTGGTAGTCCCAGAACAGCTGGAGCTGCACCTCCTTGTTGCCCGGCCGGTCCATCCCCGCCTGGTCGAGCAGCCACGCCTCGGGGGCGATCCGCTCCAGGCGGTCGGCCGGCACGCCGTGGGTGTACTGCCACTCGGTGGACTCGAGGGTGAGCAGCTTGCGCACCTCGGGCTCGTAGGTCGGCCGGTCGGCCGCGTGGTCGAAGAGCACCTTCCAGAAGGGGGTGAAGCCGGCCATGTAGGCGTTGCCGCTCTGCACGATCAGGCCGGCCACCCGCTCGGGGTTGCGGCTGGCGATCCGCAGGCCGATCGGGGCGCCGTAGTCGTGGATGTAGAGGAAGAACTTCTCCAGGCCGAGCTGGTCGAGCAGCCCCAGGGTCAGCTGGGCGAGCCGCTCGAAGCTGTACTCGAAGTCCTCGACGGCGGGGGTGGCCGAACGGCCGAACCCGACATGGTCGGGGGCGATCAGGTGGTACTCGTCGGCAAGGTCTGCGATCAAGTTGCGGAACATGTGCGAACTGGACGGGAAGCCGTGCAGCAGAACCAGGGTGGGCTTGGTCGGGTCACCGGCCTCTCGGTAAGCGATCTCCAGCCCCTCGACCGAGGCGGTTCGGTACCGGGTGGCGAAGACGGTCATGACGGGCTCCTTGATAAAAAGTGAACAAGAGTTGAGAACCAACGTTCTCCCGCTGGTGCAGGAGAACCAACGTTCTCCCTTCCGAGGTATACAGTAGAGAACCTTCGTTCTCGATGCAAGGGGAGATCACTCATGGACGCCGAGACAGCCGAACTCCGAGTGCTCGACAGCGCCGAGGCACTGTTCAACGAACGAGGTGTGCAGTCCGTCGGGATGGACGCCATCCGGACCGCCTCCGGCGTGTCGCTGAAGCGCCTCTACCAGCTCTTCCCGTCCAAGGACGAGCTGGTCGGAGCCGTGCTGCGCCGCCGGAGCGCGGCCTCCGACGAGGCGATCCTGACCCACGCGAGGCCCGGCGCCGGCCCCCGCGAGCGGATCCTCGACGTCTTCGACCACCTCGCCGAGTGGTTCGCCCAGCCCACCTTCCGCGGCTGCAACTTCATCAACTCGTTCGGGGAGCTCGGCGGGGTCTCCAGCGAGGTCACCGAGCTCGCCCGGGCCCACAAGCAGAGCCTCAACAACCACTTCCGGGTCCTGGTCTCGGCCGCCGGCGGCCCGCCGCTCCTCGCCGACCAGCTGGCCATCCTGGCCAACGGCGCCATGGCCACCGCCGGCATCATGGGCACCCCCGAGACCGCCGGCCAGGCCCGCGCCGCCGCCGAGACCCTCCTGGACGCCGCACTGCCCCGACCCTGACGGACCGTCACCCCCGGAGCGCCCGAACCCTCACACCCTCACGCCCTCACACCCTCGCAAGCCCTCGAAGGACCTTCGCAGGCCCCTCGAACCCTCAGGCCCGCAGCACCCGCTCCAGGCGGTCCAGTTCCGCGAGCACCCTGCGCCCCAGCTCCCCCACGCCCCGGGCCGCCTCACCGGCGAGCCCCGGGTGCGCGGGCAGGACGTGGCCCGCCGCCCCGGCCTGCACGGTCATCGCCGTCAGGTCGTGCGCGATCACGTCGTGCAGCTCCGCCGCCATCCGGGCCCGCGCCGCCGTCCTGGCCAGGTCCTCCCGGGCCCGCCGCGCCCGGTCGGTCAGCTCCACCGCCACCGCCCGTCGCGCCCGTGCCCACACCCCCGCACCCCAGGCCAGCACGAACGGCAGCGAGCAGATCCCCGCCACCACCGACAGCTCCCCGAAGGTGACGTACACCGGCCCGTCCACGGCCACCGCCCGCAGCACCAGCGCCGGCCCCGCCAGCACGGCCGCCACCAGGGCGATCCGCGCCGCCCGCACCGACCCCCGGAACGCCGCCCACCGGAGCAGCACCAGGAAGCCCAGGTCCGGCCACCGCAGCGGCGCCCCGGCCGCCACCGTGCCGGCCCCGAGGAGCACCACCGCCGAGGTCACCGCGTCCGGGTACCGGCGGCGCAGCAGCACCAGCCCGGCGAACACCGTCCCCAGCGCCAGGCCGCCGCACTGCGGCAGGCCGTCCGGCCCCGGCGCGGCGACGGTCTCCCGCAGGCCCAGCAGCAGCAGGACCAGCGCCCAGAGCGCGTCACCGACCACGGGGCGCCGGAGGAACCACAGGTGGAGTCGGTACACGCCCCCACGCTACGCAGCCGCCCCCTGACCCCGCGTCAGCCGCCGGACCGAGCCCCCCTCCTCCTCCGGAGGTACCCGGCCCCCCGTCACGCTCCGCCACCACTGAACTGCCGTCAGATCACCATCGGGCCCCCAATTCCTGTCACCTGTACGCCATTTCGCCGAACGGGTCGTGCAGGTCTTCCTTCCCTGGTGCCCCGGTGGTTGACTGATCGTGTGCGGCCCAGCCCGTAGCAGCGGCGCGGGACTGGCTCTGCCGCGCAGGACGGGCCTGACCGCTTCGCGTCGGGTGCCCAGGGAGAGGGCTGCGTCCTGCGGAGCGCGCGCCCGTTCGAGACCTTTTCCGAGGAGGCGCCATGCCTACTCAGCCATTCCCCGGTGCGGGGTTCTTCCACGACGGACAGCACAGCCCGGTCATCACCGCGATGGGCCACCGGCTGGTGGCGGAGGGATGCGGGCGGTACCAGGTGGGGCCGGGGCCCGAGTGGACCGACGTCGACCGCCGGTCCTACGCCGCCTGGCAGCAGAAGCTCGGCTTCGCGGGCCCCGACGCGGACGGCATCCCCGGCCGGCGGTCCTGGGACGACCTCCAGGTCCCGGCGGTCGACGGCGTGCCCGACGGCGGCACCGGGGTCGGCTCCCCGGTGCCCGGCCACGGCGTGACCACCGCCTACAACAAGACCGGGCCGATGTGGAGCCTCGGCCGGCACACCGGAGCGGACTACGCCGCCGCCGAGGGCACCACCTGCGTCGCGGTGCGCGGCGGTTCGATCGACCGGGTCGGCGACGACGACAGCTTCGGGCACTTCCTGGTGCTGCGGACCGGCGGCTCCGACTACTGGTACTGCCACCTCTCCTCCCGGGAGGTCGGCGGCGGGGAGGACGTGGGCGCCGGACAGGCGGTCGGCCGGGTCGGATCCACCGGCAACGCCACCGGGCCCCACCTCCACTTCGAGAAGCGCCCCGCCGGGGGCGGCTTCGGCTCCGACGTATCCCCCACGTGGTGAAAGGGCACGGTGAGTACGGTGCTGACCTTCTCCCAACTCTGTGAACTGGCCCGGGGAGCGGGCTTCGGCGGCGAGGACGTCGAGATCGCGGCGGCCGTCGCGCTGGCCGAGTCCAGCGGCAATCCGGACGCCGTGGGCGACGTCGACCTGCAGGACGCCAAGTGGGGGCCGAGCATCGGCCTCTTCCAGATCAGATCGCTCCGCAGGCCCCAGGACTTCGGCTTCCCGGACAACCTCCGGGTGGAGTCCGCGCTCAGCTCCCCCACCTACAACGCCAAGACCGCCAAGGCGATCCACGCAGAGGCCGGCGGCTTCGGCCCCTGGTCGACGTTCACCGGCGGGGCCTACAAGGCGCACCTGCCCGACCACCACGACCCGGACCCCGTGACGGGCTCCGCCGTGCGGCGCTGCCTGGACCTGCTGATGGCCGAGGAGGGCTACCGCGAGGGCTCCGACAACCACACCAAGTACGCCCAGGAGATGATCGACGCCGGCAAGGCACCGGCCTGGTGGCAGAACAGCGAGTGGTGCTACATCTTCCAGTCCTGGGGCACCTGGAAGGCCGGACTGGAGAGCTACTGCCTGCTCTCCGCCTTCTGCCCGGACGGGGTGAACTACTACAAGCACCCGGACCGGAAGTGGTGGTCCGAGTACCCGATGGTCGGCGCCGAGGTCTTCTACGGCACGGCGGGCGAACGCTGGGGAGCCGGCGGCTCGCACATCGAGCGGGTGTACAAGTTCAACTCCGACAACATCTGGACGGTCGGCGGCAACACCAACACCACCGGCTCCAGCCAGGGCAACGGCGTCTACCTGCGGGGCCCGATCCCGCGCCGGGACGTCCGGGTGTACGGCTACGGCTGCCCGCCCTTCCCCGAGGGCCGGATCTCCGCCGACCCCCGGTGGGGCGGCCGCGCCACCGGGACGTACCTCGACCTGCCCGCCCCCACCGGCGGCACCACCCCCGGCACCCCGGACCCCCGCCCCTGGGTGTACGCCGGCCAGCTGGAGCACGCCATCGCCGCCGACGTACCGGCCCCGACCGGCCACCGCTCGTACAGCTGGCCGCAGGTCCTGCTGGTCGAGCAGGCCCTGGTAGGCGAGGGCCTGCTGACCCCCGCCTTCGCGGACGGCTCCTGGGGCACCCTGACCCTAGAGGCCTACGCGAAGTGGCAGCAGCGCTGCGGCGTCACCGGCCCCGGCGCCACCGGCCACCCCGACCTGACCACCCTCGGCAAACTCGCCGACCTGCACGGCTTCCGAGCCGGCGCCTGACCCGGAGACCCCCGCCCCCGGCCCGGCGGCCCGCGCCGGACCGGGGCCCAGGGGCTGTCTCCTTGGTGGGGTCGGCTGTGACACCGTGCGGCTCCGCCGCGTGGGGCCGCGTCGTCGGAGGGCCCCTCCTGCCCCTCGGCGGGCAAGGAGGGCGCGTGCCCCGGCGGCGCGGACCCGGCCCCACCAAGGAGACAGCCCCTAGTCCCGTACGCTCCAGCCCTGCTGACGGAGCGCCACGGTGAGGCGCTTGGCCTCCGCCGGGGCGACCGAGAGCTGGACGAAGCCGACCTGCTGACCGGAGGAGTGCTCGATCGCCACGTCCTCGATGTTCACCCCGAGCGCGCCGACCTCGCCGAACAGCCGGCCGAGCTCGCCCGGCTGGTCGCCGAGGACCACCGCGACGGTCTCGTAGCGGGTGGGCGGCGCACCGTGCTTGCCGGGGATGCGGGCCTGGCCGGAGTTGCCGCGCCGCATCACGGCCTCGATCCCGGCCGCCCCGGCCTGCCGCTCGCCCTCGTCCGCGGCCTGCATGGCCCGCAGCGCGGTCACCGTGTCGCCGAGGTCCACCGCCAGCTCCTCCAGGATGTCGGCGACCACCCCCGCGTTGGCCGACAGGATGTCCACCCACATCGCCGGGTTGGAGGCGGCGATCCGGGTGACGTCCCGGACGCCCTGCCCGGAGAGCCTTATGGCCGTCTCGTCCGCGTGCTCCAGCCGGGCGGCGACCAGCGAGGAGAACAGCTGCGGCGCGTGCGAGACCAGCGCCACCGCCCGGTCGTGCGCGGCGGCGTCCATCACGATCGGCATCGCCCCGCAGAGCGCGACCAGCTCCAACGCGGCGTTCAACGTCTCGGTGTCGGTGTCGGCGGTGGGCGTCAGCACCCACGGCCGCCCCTCGAACAGGTCCGCCCGCGCCGCCAGCGGCCCCGACCGCTCCCGCCCGGCCATCGGGTGACCACCGATGTAGTGCTTGGTGTCACAACCGAGCGCGGTCACCTCCGCCCGCGGCCCGCTCTTCACGCTCGCCACGTCCGTGTACCACCGCGCCAGCCCGCGCTGCTGACACTCCGCCAGCGCCTTCCCCACCAACGCGGGCGGCACCGCGATCACCGCCAGGTCCACCGGCCCGTCCGGCACCTCGGTGGTGCCCGCGCCCAGCGAGGCGGCCGTCCGCGCCGCATCCGGGTCGGCGTCCTCCAGATAGACGTGCAGCCCACGGCCGGTGAGGGCCAGGGCGGCGGAGGTGCCGATCAGTCCGGTGCCGACAACGGCGACAGTGCGCATGGCTCGTACGTCTCCCAACAGCGCGTTCCAGTTCCGCCCATCCTCTCGCACTCCCCGCCCCCACCGCCGCACCGGGGCCGAACGCCCCAGGGGCGCGGAGCACTGCGCCGGGGCCAAAGGCCCCAGGGGCGCGAGGAACTGCGCGAGTACGGAAGGCGGACCAGCGTGAGATCGGGGCAGGCGAGCCAGTTGCACGTACTGCCGTTCCCCCGCGCGCCCCGCGGCGGAGCCGCCGATCAGCAGGGCCCCGCGCCCCCGGGATCACCATCTGCGGTGCCCGCGCCCCCAGAACCGTCCGCCCCTCCCTCCACGTCCCACGACACGGCCGTAAACCCGCTGACACCCCGTCAAGGGCGCGGCAGACTGGGCCAGCCCATGGCCACAGGACGAGAGGGGCAGGCGTGGAGTCGGTACTGGACGAGGTGGTGGTGTACGCCGCCGGGGCGCTCTGCCGCCGCCGGGCGAGCGGCGAGGTTCCGCCGGACGGGACGGTGCGGCTGACCGGCCTGCCGGTGGGGCTGGACGCCTCCTCCCTCCGGGCCCGGGTGACCGCCGGAGGCTGGCGCGTCACGGAGGCCCGGGTGGAGTACGCCGCCGAACTGCGCGCCCCCGAGCAGACCTCCGAGCTGCTCCGCGCCCTCCTCCGGGCCCGCGAGGAGTCCGACGCCGTGCGCTCCCGGATCGACCACCACGAGGCCCGGATCGCCGAGCTGACCGCCCTGCGCCCCGTCGCCCCGCCCCGCCGCCGCGACGAGCCGCACCGCCGCACCCCCGCCGAATCCTGGCTGGCCCTGGCCGACTTCACCGAGGAGCGCCTCGCCGCGCTGCACGAGGCCGTCGCCCGCCTGCGCGAGGAGCACGCCCTCGCCGAACACGCCGTCACCGCGGCCGACCAGCGCCTGCGCCGGGCCGACAGCGCCGCCTCCGCCGGCCCGGTCACCCCCACCGCGACCGCCCTCCTCACCCTCGCCCACACCCACCCCGACGCCCCCCGCACCGTCGACCTCACCCTCGAGTACGGCATCCCGGGCGCCCGCTGGGTGCCCTCCTACCGGCTGAGCCACCGTCAGGGCGACTCCGCCGGACGCCTGGTGCTGCGGGCCTCGGTGGCACAGCGCACCGGCGAGGACTGGACCGGCGTCCGCCTCGGCCTCTCCACCGCCGACCTGCAGCGCCGCACCGACCTGCCCCGGCTTCGCTCCCTGCGGATCGGCCGCCGCCAGAGCGCCCCGCCGCCGTCCGGCTGGCGCGACGTGCCGCCCGGCCTGTCCGACCTCTTCACGGCGTACGAGAGCGCGGGCCCGCGCCCGGCCGCTCCCCGCACCGGCACCGAACCGGTGGCCGTCGCGGCGAGCGCCCGGCGCAGGCCCCGCGTCGGTGGCAGTGCCCAGGCCTCCGCCCCGCGCAGCGAGAGCACCGACTTCCTGACCGTCGGCGGCGCCGCCCCACCGGCGCCCCTGCCCTCCGCTCCCGCCGCCCCGTCCGGCCCGGTCCGGCCCGTCACCCGCTCCGCCTACGGCGGCTCACCACCGCCCGCCCCCGCCGCCCCTGCCGCCTTCGCGGCCCCGCCGCCCCCCGGCGCCCCGGCCCCGCAGGCCGCGCCCCCGCCGGAGCCGGAGGGCGCGCCGCACCCGGACGCCCGCTGGCTCGACTACCGCGCCCTCACCCTCCAGGGCCCCTCCGGACACCGCCGCGGCCAACTGGTCCCCGCCGCCTCCACCGCGCCCACGCCCGCCCCGGCCGCCTCCCTCGCGCTGCCCCGCTACGGCGTGCCGCCCCGGATCTCGGCCGGCTCCTTCGACCAGCGGTACGACTGCGCCGCGCCCGTCGACGTCCCCTCGGACGGCACCTGGCACACCGTCACCGTCGGCGAGGCCGCGGTCGGCCTGACCACCGAGTACGTCTGCGTGCCCTCGGTGGAGCAGACCGTCTACGCGACCCTGCTGCTGGCCAACGCCACCGACCACGCCCTGCTGGCCGGCCCGGTGGAGGTCAGCGTGGACGGCGACTTCCTGCTCACCGCCGCCCTGCCCACCCTCGCCCCGGGCGCCACCCGGCGCCTGGGCCTCGGCGTGGCCGAGGGCGTCCGGGTGGCCCGCCGCACCGAGCTGCGGGAGTCCACCACCGGCGCCCTGTCCAAGACCACGGTGCTGGACCACCGGGTCCACGTCGAGCTGGTCAACCGGCTGGCCCACCCGGTCACCGTCGAGGTCCGCGAGCGGGTCCCGGTCCCCGGCGAGCCCGACGTCAAGGTGCAGGAGCGGCCCGGCTGGACGGCCCCTGACGGACCGTCGGAGGAGTACCCGCCGAGCACCCGGCTGCGCCGGGTCGACCTGCCCGCGCACGGCCGCGCGGAGCTGGACGGCGGCTACGAGATCCGCATCCCGGCCGGAAAGACCCTGCTCGGCGGAGACCGGAGGAACTGACCCGATGACGACCACCACCATCCCCCTGCCCGTCACCGCCGTCACCTGCCTGGAGGACCGCGCCCAGGTCGAGCGCACCACCGCCCTCGACCTGCCGCCGGGCGTGCAGCGCCTGCGCCTCGGACCGGTCAGCGCCCTCGCGGTCGACCGCACCCTGAACGCCGCCCTCAGCTCCGGCACCGTGCTCGACGCCCGGATCACCCGGGCCTGGACCAAGCCCGCCCCGCTCCCGCCCGGCGAGCGGGACTCCGCGCTCCGCCACCGCGAGGACGAGCTCCAGCGCCGGGAGAGCACCCTGGAGGCCGAACTCGCACGCCTCGCCACCCGCACCGCCCTGCTCGACTCGCTCGCCGCCGACCTGCTCCGGGAGATCGCCGAGGGCGCCGGCCAGGGCGAGAGCGAGCCGGTCCGCTGGGCCCGCGAGCTGGACCGGGTGGACGCCGAACGGGACCGCTGCGCCGAGCGCACGGTGAACGCCCGGATCCGCCTGGACGCCACCCGTCTGGAGCTGAGCGAGGCCCAGCAGGCCCTGGACCTCACCGAGCAGCCCGAACCCGAGCTGCTCGCCCACCTCGAACTGACCGTGGAGACCCCGGGCGGCCCGACCGAACTGACGGTCGGCCACCTGACGCCCTGTGCGCTCTGGCGCCCCGCCTACCGGGCCGCGCTCGGCGAGGACGGCGGCCTCACCCTGGAGACCGAGGCGGTGGTCTGGCAGCGGACCGGCGAGGACTGGCCCGAGGTCCGGCTCACCCTCTCCACCGCCCGCTCCGCCCTCGCGGGCGACCCGCCGTGGCTCACCGAGGACCACCTGACCCTGCGGGACCGCACCACCGAGGAGCGCCGCACCGTCGAGGTGGAGCTGCGCGAGGAGGAGATCGGCTCCACCGGCCCGGCCGCCGACGGCCTGCCCGGCGTGGACGACGGCGGCGAGGTCCGGGTGCTCCGCGCCCCGGCCCCGGCCCGGATCCCCTCCGACGGCCGCCCCCACCGGGTGCCGCTCACCACCTTCACCGCCCCCGCCCGCACCGAGTACGCCTGCGCCCCCGAACTCTCCCCGCTGGTCACCCGGGTGGCCCGGTTCACCAACTCCGCCGGCCACGCCCTGCTGGCCGGCCCGGTCGACCTGGTGGTCGGCGGCGGCTTCACCGGACGGGGCGAGCTGGAGTTCACCGCCCCCGGCGCCCCCGCCGAGCTCTCCTTCGGCAGCTCCGACGACTACCGCGTCCTGCGCGAGACCGAGGAGCACCGCGCCACCACCGGCCTGACCGGCCGCACGGTCCTCACCCGCACCGTCCGGCTCCACCTCACCCGCTTCTCCGCCCCCGGCGACCACGGCACCCGCACCGTCACCCTCCGCGAACGCATCCCGGTCGCCGAGGTCTCCGCCGTCGAGGTCAGGCTCCGCAAGGAGCGCTGCGTCCCCGACCCCGACGAGGTCGACGCCGACGGCATCGTCCGCTGGGACCTCCCGCTGGAGCCCGGCGCCCGACGCACCGTCACCCTGGTCTACGAGCTCACCGCCTCCGCCAAGGTCGCCGGCCTCTGACCCCGGCTGTGCCCCGCCCGCTCCGGCGGGGCACAGCCACTCAACTCCGGTGAAATGCCGTCAACTCCGGTAGAACTGGAGGCATGATCTACCATCTCGCACCCCTGGACGACTGGCTGCGCGAACCCGGGCGGCCCTACACCGCCGCCTCCCTGCTCACCGACGGCTTCATCCACTGCTCGGCGGACGAGCCCACCGCCCTCGCCGTGGCCAACGCCTTCTTCCAGGACGCGCGGGACCCCCTGATGGCCCTCCTCATCGAGGAACGCCTGGTCGAACCCATGGTCAAGTGGGAGGCCCCCAACGGCGCCCCTCCCCCGGGCGCCACCCCCGGCACCCTCTTCCCCCACATCTACGGCCGCCTCAACCGCACCGCCGTCATCGGCCTCGAAAAGCTCGAACGCAACGAGAACGGCGTCTGGGCAGCCCTGACCCCGTGGAGCTGAGGAAACTGGCTACACCGGGGGCGCGAGGAACTGCGTGGGTCGGAAGGCGGCCCGCCTGCAACTGAATCACCGTCAGCCAGTTGCACGTGCTGCCGTCCCGCGCGCCCACGCGGCGGAGCCGCGAATCAACAGAGCCCCGCGCCCCCAACGCGTAGCCACTTCCGTCAGAGCCACCCTCGTTCGCGGGCGGCCATGCCTGCCTGGAAGCGGGTGGTCGCGCCGAGCTGCCGCATCAGCGTCTGCAACCGCCGCTGCGTCGTCCGCGCGCTCCACCCCAGCGACCGCGCGATCGACTCGTCCGTGAGCCCCGCCGCCAGCAGCCCCAGCAGCTTGCGCTGGTCCTCCTCCGGCCCCAGCCCGTCGTCACCCTCGCCGATCGCCGCCTGCAGTGGCACCGCCCGCTCCCACTCCGCCTCGAACAGCGCGTCCAGCGCCTGCAGCAGCGCCGACGGGTGGATCACGTACGCCGCGTCGAGCACGGCGTCCCCGACGCTGATCGGGATGATCGCCATCCGGTCGTCGGCCATCATCAGCTTCATCGGGAGCACCGGCCGGACCCGGGCCTCCTCGCCGTCCGCGACCCCGACCAGGATCTCCTTCTCCAGCCGCCCGGGCCAGGCCACCGCCTCCTTGTCGAAGACCGTGCGGAACCGCACCCCGGCCTTGAGCCGCTGCCGCTGCCGCGGCAGGTTGGCCATCGGGTCCTGGATGTACGGCGGGCAGTCGAAGCCGCGGACCTGGTACTGGGCCGTCTCGACCAGGTGCTCCAGCCGCTGGGCGATCGCCTCACCACCCGTCAGGACCTCGACCGAGTGCGCCGGGTCGGTGAACCGGGAGGCCTCCCGGAAGGCGTCCATCAGGCGGTGCATCTCGGCCCGGGCGCTGCGCAGCTGGGCCTCGCGGTGGCCGATCAGGGTGCCGATGGCGACGTCGGGGGCCACCGCGAGGTAGCGCTCCCGGTCGACCGGGGCGCGGGTGACCATGCCCTGGTCGGCCAGCCGGTCGAGGGCCGCGTGGCACTGGTCGAGGGGCAGGCCGCACTGGGCGGCGACCTCCTCGGCCGTCGACTGCGGCGCGATCACCAGGGCCGCGTAGACCTGCCCGTCCGGTCTGCCCAGTCCCAGCACCCCGAATGCGTCCAGCACCTTGCTCCCTCTTTCCCCCACCGGCACCCGTCCGCCACCCCCACCGGTGGCGCGAGTCCGCCATTCGGCGCGCCGCTGTCCGCTGGCCATCCTCCGCCAGGAGCGCTGGGCCTGACAAGCCGTATGCGGTCATACTCACACCGTGCCCGCCGAACGACGGAGGGCCTCCCCGCCGTTCGGCGGGGAGGCCCTCTGAGCTGCCGGTCCTAGCGGACGACCGTCACAGGCCGACCTCGGCCATCAGCTGGCCGACCTCGGGGTTGGTCAGGCGGCGCAGCCAGCCGGACTTCTGGTCGCCGAGCGAGATCGGCCCGAAGTGGGTGCGCACCAGCTTGTCCACCGGGAAGCCGACCTCGGCCATCAGGCGGCGCACGATGTGCTTGCGGCCCTCGTGCAGGGTCACCTCGACCATGTAGTTCTTGCCGAGGTTGGAGATCACCTTGAAGTCGTCGACCCGGGCCCAGCCGTCCTCGAGCTCGACGCCGCGCTTGAGCTGCTGGCCCAGGTCACGCGGGATCGGGCCCTGGATGGCGGCCAGGTAGGTCTTGGTGACGCCGTACTTGGGGTGGGTGAGGCGGTGGGCCAGCTCGCCGTGGTTGGTGAGCAGGATGATGCCCTCGGTCTCGGTGTCCAGGCGGCCGACGTGGAACAGCCGGGTCTCCCGGTTGTTCACGTAGTCGCCCAGGCACTGACGGCCCTCGGGGTCCTCCATGGTCGAGACCACGCCGACCGGCTTGTTCAGCGCGAAGAACAGGTAGGACTGGGTGGCGACGGTCAGGCCGTCCACCTTGATCTCGTCCGTCATAGGGTCGACGCGCTTGCCCTGCTCGGTGACCCGCTGGCCGTTCACCTCGACCCGGCCCTGCTCGATCAGCTCCTCGCAGGCCCGGCGGCTGCCCATGCCGGCCCGCGCCAGCACCTTCTGCAGGCGCTCGCCCTCGGCGCCGACGGTCACGCCCTGCTCGTGCCGGGCCAGCACCGCGTCCTCGATCTTGGCCTGCAGCTCCCGGGAGCGCTGCGGCTGGCGCCGCGGGTCGCCCGGGGCCGGCTGGCCCTCGCGGCGCGGCCGCGGGGCCGGGCTCGGCCGACGCGCCTCGAACTTGCCGCGCCCGGGGGTGGCGTTCGGGCCGCCGCCGTACTCGGGGCGGTCGTACCGGCGCTCCTCGGGACGCAGCGGGCGACGCTCGTCGCGCTGGCCGCTCCGCTCGTCCCGCCGGCCACCGCGGTCGTCGCGACGGTCGTCCCGCCGGTCGCCGCCGTAGCCGCCGCCCGACGAACCGCCGCGCGAGCCGCCGCCGTAGGAGCCGCCACCGCCCGACGAACCGCCGCGCGAGCCGCCGCCGTACGAGGAGCCGCCGCCGCTCCGGCCGCCCCCGTAGGAGCCGCCGCCCGACCCGCCGCGCGGGGCGCCGCCGCTCCGGCCCCCGCCCTGTCCGCCCCGGCCGCCCTGGCTCCCGCCACCGCCGCCACTGTTCCTGCCGTTGCCACTGCTACGCATCAAAATGTCCGTACGTCGTATCCGTCTGGAAGTGCTCGTCGTGCCCGGCCGACCTCACTGCACTTCCCCGCCGTCCGCGCGTGCGGCGGCGACCGCCTCCGCGATCATCGTGCCTTCGAGGGACTCCGCTTCCACGTCGTCGACCTCGGGCAGGAAGGGCGCGAGCTCCGGGAGTTCCTCCAGGCCGCGCAGCCCCATCCGTTCCAGGAAGTAGTTCGTCGTCCGATACAGGATCGCACCTGTTTCGGGCTCGGAGCCGGTCTCTTCCACCAGTCCTCGCTGTACCAGGGTACGCATCACGCCGTCACAGTTCACACCACGGACCGCCGAGACCCGGCTGCGCGACACCGGCTGACGGTAGGCGACCACCGCCAGGGTCTCCAGCGCGGCCTGGGTGAGCCGGGCCTGCTGGCCGTCCAGGACGTACCGGTCGACCGCCGGGGAGCACTCGGCGCGGGTGTAGAAGCGCCAGCCCCCGGCGACGAACCGCAGGTCGAAGCCCCGGCCCTGGGCGGTGTACTCGGCGGCCAGCTCCCGCAGGACGGCGGCCACCTCGGCCCGGGGGCGGCGCAGCACGGAGGCCAGGTGCTGCTCGGTGGCCGGTTCGTCGACCAGCAGCAGCACCGCCTCCAGCTCGGCCCGCAGCCCGGGGCCCCGCTCCTCCTCGGGCGCCGCCTCCTCCTCGGCCACGGCCGTCGCCACCGCTCCGGCCGCGGGCCCGGACGCCGCCTCGGGGACCGTCGCGGGCGCGGGCAGCGCCGCGGGAGCCTCCGCCACGGCCACGGGGGCCTCGTCAGGGGCCTCCGCACCCTCGTAGGCGGACGGCTGCCACTCCTCCGCCCGGATCTGCCCCGGCACGCCCAGCGAGCGCCTGGTGGGCCGTTCCGGCCCCTTGGTCCCGTCCTGCCCGCTCACGGCCGTTCCTTCCCGTCCGGCTCCGGCGGCCGGTCGAACTCGTCGGTGACCTCGATCGCCCGCCCGTCCCCCGCCGTCCAACGGACCGTCAGCTCGCCCAGCGCTTCGGGCTGGTCGAAGTCCACCGCCTTCTCGCGGTAGAGCTCCAGCAGGGCCAGGAAGCGGGCGACCACCACCAGGGTGTCGCCGCCGGCGTCGGCGACCAGCTGCCCGAACCGGGCCTCGCCGAGGGCGGAGAGCAGCTCGACCACCAGGGCCGCCTGCTCGCGGACGCTGACCTGCGGGGTGTGGATGTGGTCGACGTAGACCACGGGCTTGGGCTTGGGGGTCATGGCCCTGGCCGCCAACCGCGCGAAGCCCTCGGGGCCGATGGTGATGACCACCTCGGGCAGCAGGGCGGCGTGCCGGGGCTCCAGGCCGACCGTGCGGGGGCGCCGGTGCAGCTCGGCGGCCCAGCGGTCGGCCAGTACGCCGGCCGCCCGCTTGTAGGCCCGGTACTGCAGCAGCCGGGCGAAGAGCAGGTCCCTGGCCTCCAGCAGGGCCAGGTCCTCCTCGTCCTCCACCTCGGCGGCGGGCAGCAGCCGGGCCGCCTTGAGGTCCAGCAGGGTGGCGGCCACCACCAGGAACTCGGTGGCCGCGTCCAGGTCCCAGTCCGGGCCCATGGCCCGGATGTGCGCCACGAACTCGTCGGTGACCTTGGAGAGCGCCAGCTCGGTGATGTCGAGCTTGTGCTTGGCGATCAGGCCGAGGAGCAGGTCGAACGGGCCCTCGAAGTTGTCCAGCCGCACCTGGAAGCCCGCGCGCGGTCCGGCGGCGTCGGGTCCTGCGGGTGCTGGCATGGGCGGGGTCCGTACGTGTGGTGCGGGCTGAGCGGGGAGCGTGCGGCTCCGAACCTAACGGCCGCGCAGGCGCCGGACCAGGATGCTGGCCTCGCCGCGCTGCTCCAGGTCGGCCAGGACGACCGAGATGGCCTCCCGGACCACCCGGCCGCGGTCCACGGCCAGGCCGTGCTCGCCGCGGAGCACCAGGCGGGCGTGCTCCAGGTCCATCAGCTCCTCGGCGGAGACGTAGACGGTGATCTTCTCGTCGTGCCGCTCCCGCCCGGTCGGGCGGCGGGTGCCGCGGCCCCGGGCGCGGGACCGCCGGGCGGCGTCCGCGGCGGCCTCCCCCTCGGCGTGCTGACGCGGGGTCACCGTGCCCTCGGCCGGGGCCTGCTGGGGCTCCTGCCGGGCCGGCGGGACCTCCGCCGCGCCGCCCTCCTCGGCGGCGGGCCGGGCGGTCTCCGTGCGGGGTGCCTCGGGCCGGTTGAGGGAGGGCGACAGGGCCATCCCTCCGGTGGTCCGGAACAGCTCGTCGGCACCCGGGAGACTCACTCGGCGGGGCGGCACCGGTCGAGCACCTCCCTGGCGAGCTGGCGGTAGGCGGCGGCGCCGACCGAGTTGGTCGCGTAGGTGGTGATCGGCTCGCCGGCCACGGTGGTCTCGGGGAACCTGACGGTCCGTCCGATCACGGTGTGGAAGACGTGGTCGCCGAAGGCCTCGACCACCCGCGCCAGCACCTCACGGCTGTGCACGGTGCGGGAGTCGTACATGGTGGCCAGGATGCCGTCGAGACGCAGGTCGGGGTTGAGCCGCTCGCAGACCTTCTCGATGGTCTCGGTGAGCAGAGCCACACCGCGCAGCGCGAAGAACTCGCACTCCAGCGGGACGATCACGCTGTGCGCGGCGGTCAGCGCGTTCACCGTGAGCAGGCCCAGCGAGGGCTGGCAGTCGATGATGACGTAGTCGTAGTCGGGCAGCAGCGGCTTGAGCGCGCGGGCCAGTGCCGACTCGCGGGCGACCTCGCTGACCAGCTGCACCTCGGCGGCCGACAGGTCGATGTTGGAGGGCAGCAGGTCCATGCCGGGGACGGCGGTCTTCAGCAGCACCTCGTCGGCCGTCAGGCCCCGCTCCATGAGCAGGTTGTAGACGGTGACGTCCAGCTCCATCGGGTTGACGCCGAGGCCGACCGAGAGCGCGCCCTGCGGGTCGAAGTCCACCAGCAGCACCCGGCGGCCGTACTCGGCCAGCGCGGCGCCCAGGTTGATGGTCGACGTGGTCTTGCCGACGCCGCCCTTCTGGTTGCACATGGCGATGATCTGCGCGGGGCCGTGCTCGGCCAGCGGCGCGGGGATCGGGAAGTACGGCAGCGGCCGCCCCGTCGGTCCGACTCGTTCACGGCGCTGGCGGGCTGCGTCGGGGGCCAAGGTGGCGGCGTACTCCGGATCGGGTTCGTACTCGGCGTCCGGGTCCTCGTAGGAGCCGTACGCGAAGTCTCCGTAGGCCAGGCCGTGGGTCGGCAGCAGGTCGGCCTCGTCGGCGGTGACGGGTGCGGTGCTCTGGCGCGCCTCGAAGGTGCGGACGGCGACCGAGTGCTCCGCCAGTCCAGGCTGACCACCCCCGGGAGCAAATGTCGACTCATTCACAAGTCGTCTTACCTCCTTGGGCATCCAGGACTGTTGTCGATTCGTCAGCGTGGCAGCATGCCGACGGTTTGCGACTCTAGGCTGTCCGCGGCGTTCGCAGCAACACAATCCACGGTTGTGGGCCGGATGTGTCGGGCTCCCGACCGCTCACTGTCAAGGCTTGCGCGGCCGTCGGACCCCAACGTTTCTGCGTCGGGTGACGTCGTGCACACAAATTGACACGGTCGCCCGACGGAACGCAAATATCGACAAAGAGAGTTGACGGAGCGTCGGCGGGCTCCTCACGGCGCCGGCGCCGCGCGGGCATGCCGAAGCCCCCGGCCGGAACGGGTCCGACCGGGGGCTGACGGGACGTCAGGCGAGGACGCTCTCCAGCGACACCGACGGCAGGCCGAAGGCCTCGGCCACGGCGGCGTAGGTGATCTGGCCCTCGTGCACGTTCAGGCCCTTGGCCAGCGCCGCGTCACGCTGCAGCGCCTCCTTCCAGCCACGGTTCGCCAGCTCGACCACGTAGGGCAGGGTCGCGTTGGTGAGCGCGTAGGTGGAGGTGTTCGGGACGGCGCCCGGCATGTTGGCCACGCAGTAGAACACCGAGTTGTGGACCTCGAAGGTCGGGTTCGCGTGGGTGGTCGGACGCGAGTCCTCGAAGCAGCCGCCCTGGTCGATCGCGATGTCGACGAGCACGGAGCCCGGCTTCATCCGGGAGACCAGCTCGTTGGTGACCAGCTTCGGGGCCTTGGCGCCCGGGATCAGCACCGCGCCGATGACCAGGTCGGCCTCGAGGACGGCCTTCTCCAGCTCGTAGGCGTTGGAGGCGATGGCCTTGATCTTGTTGCCGAAGATCTTGTCGGCCTCGCGCAGCTTGTTGATGTCGCGGTCCAGCAGGGTCACGTCGTAGCCCATGCCGATCGCGATGGTGGCGGCGTGCCAGCCGGAGACGCCACCGCCGATGACCACGGCCTTGGCCGGGTGGGTGCCGGGGACGCCGCCCGGCAGGGTGCCGCGGCCGCCGGCCGGGCGCATCAGGTGGTACGAGCCGACCTGCGGGGCCAGCCGGCCCGCGACCTCGGACATCGGGGCGAGCAGCGGCAGCGCGCCGTTGGACAGCTGCACGGTCTCGTACGCGATCGCGGTGGTGCCGGAGGCGACCAGGGCGTCCGTGCCGGCCTTGTCGGCGGCCAGGTGCAGGTAGGTGAAGAGGGTCTGGCCCTTGCGGAGGCGGTGGTACTCCTCGGCGATCGGCTCCTTGACCTTCAGCAGCAGGTCGGCGGCGGCCCACACCTCGTCGGCGGTGGGGAGGATGGTGGCGCCGGCGGCCACGTACTCCTCGTTGGAGATCGAGGAGCCGAGACCGGCCTCGTTCTCGATGACGACCTCGTGTCCGTTGCGGACCAGCTCATGCACGCCGGCGGGCGTGATGGCCACGCGGTACTCGTGGTTCTTGACCTCGCGGGGGATGCCGACCTTCACGACTGAACACGTCCCTCTTGCCTGTGGAACCCGGCCGGGGAACACCGGCGGGAGACGCGCACGGCCAGGCCTCCGGAAGACACCGGGGCACGCTGCACTGCGCGACTAAGGTCGAGTGTAATGAAGCCCCAGGCATCCGTCAGCCTTACAAACTGAATAAATCAGCTCGGAGCATTGGCAGATTCGTAGGCTTGCCTGGGCCAGAGCCTCCCAAACAGGGGTAAATGTGATGCTTCGGACATTACTCCGAAGACGGATGGAGGCGCTCGGCTTCGACCAGCTCCCGCAGCCGCTCCAGCGCCGCACCCACCGCCCGCAGGCCCCGTTCGTCGGCCAACCGCCGCAGCACCGCCAGGGCCGCCCGGTACTCCCGCTCGGCCTCCTCGTACCGGCGCTGCGCCAGGTGCGCCTCCGCCATCCGGGCCAGCAGCCGGGCCTCGGCCGGCTGGTCGCCCAGCCCCTGCCGCAGCGCCAGCGCCCGCCCGTACCAGTCGGCGGCGCGCACCGCGTCCCCGAGCGCCCTGCGGCTCTCCGCCACGCCCTCCAGGGCCCGGGCGCAGGCCGGTTCGTCGCCCGCCGTCCGGGCCAGGCCCAGCGCCTGCTGGTACCGCTCGGCGGCGCCCTCCCAGTGGCCCGCGGCCGCCTGGAGGTTCCCCAGGTTGAGCAGCGCGGCCGCCGCCCGGCGCGGCGCCCCGCCGCGCTCGGCAACCCGCAGCACCAGGCCGTGCAGGCGGTACAGGTCGGCCGGGGCCGCCTGGCCGGTCAGCGGCAGCGTGCGCAGCAGCGCGGAGACCAGCCGCCCGGCCGAACCGTCCAGGTCCGCCTGCCCGATCGCGTCCGCCACCGCCGCCAGCAGCCGCCCGCGCTCCTCCGCCAGCCACTGCCGGGCGTGCGCGGCGCCGCGCAGCCGCAGCGGCCCCGGCAGCGGCTCCGGCCCGGGGCCCGCCGCCGGGTCCAGCAGGGCCCGGGCCGACTCCACCAGCCGCACCAGCCGCTCCAGCAGCCGGGCCCGCGCGAGCTGCACCTCCGAGGGCCGGTCCAGCTCCTCGCGCATCCGCGCCAACCGCGGCAGGAAGCGCCCCGGCACCCGGTAGCGCGGCGTGCCGTCGGCGGCCGGCGGCTCCTCCTCCAGCAGCTCACGGTCCGTCAACTTCTGCAGCACGGCGGCCGCCTCGGGCGCCGGGCAGCCCAGCAGCGCCGAAGCGGTGCGCGGGTCCGCCTGCTGCGCGGGGGCCAGCGTGAGCATCCGCAGCATCCGGGCCTGCGGGGCCGGCAGCGCGCGGTACGTCAGCAGGAAGGCGGCGTCCAGCGGATCGCTCTCCGGTACCGGCACCGGCTCCGCCGCGTCCGGATCCAGCACCGGCCGCTCCGCCGCGGGCGCCTTCTCCCCCTTCGGCCCCTCCCCCTTCGACGGGCCGACGCCCTGCGGGCTGCCGGTCGGCTTGGCCGGGGCCCGCTTCCCGCTCCGCTGCTCCTTCTCCCGGCGGCGGCCCTCGGCCGTCAGATCGGTCAGCCCGGCCGCCGCGGCGTCGGTCAGCGCCCGGGTGGCCTCCGTCACGGCCGCCTTGGGCAGGGCCCGCAGCCAGCCCCCCATCAGCCGCAGCGCGGTCGGCCGCGCCGCACAGGCCTCCGCCAGCCGGGCCGCCGCCACCGGGTCGGCCGCCACCCGGTTGCTCCCGGCCAGCGCGCTCAGCAACTCCACCGAGGCCCGTGCCCCGAGCCCGCCGAGGATCACCGGGTCGATCCCCTCGATCCCCGTCAACGGCCCCGCCGTGGTCGCCACCACCAGGGCCAGCGGCGCCTCCGCCAGCAGCGGCCACAGCTGCCCGGCGTCCCGGACGTCGTCCAGCACCAGCAGCGTCCGGCGCCCCGCCACCGCCTCCCGCAGCGCCCGGCAGGCCGGGCCGTCGCCGGCCTCCGCCTCGGCCCGCTCGGGCAGCTCGGCCGGCGGCTCCTTGCCCAGCTGCTCCAACAGCTCCCGCGCCGCCGCCTCGGACGCCACCCGGCGCCCGTCCGGCGCCGACATCCGCGCGAACGCCACCCCGTCCGGGTACTCCGCCGCCACCGAGGCGGCGAACCTGACGGCCAGTGAACTCCGCCCCGACCCCGGCCGCCCCGCCACCACCAGCACCGGGCAGAGCCCCGCCACCACCCCGCCGCGGCCCGCCTCCAACGCCGCCAGCTCGGCCCGCCGCCCCACGAACAGCTCCGGCCCCGACGGCAGCCGGCCCGTCCCCACCTCCGGCCGCACCTCCACCGTCGCCGTCTTCCTCGCCACCCGCGCCACTCCCGACCGTCAGCCGACAGACCCCGGCCGGGCCCTGCGGCGAGCGTAATTCGCCCGCAGGCCCGCACCTGCCCGGACACCAGTACTACGAACCACCGAATCACCCACCCGGCGCAGGCACGCATCGAGCGCCCCGCAGGGGCGCGAGGCAATGCTGATTTGCGGCTCCGCCGCGGGGCGCGCGGGGGAACGGCAGCACGTGCAACCGGCTGACGGCGGTTCAGTTGCCGTTGGGCTGCCTTCCGACTCGCGCAGTTCCTCGCGCCCCCAGGGTCACCACGTGCGTTCGACGCGCCTGGTCGGTCCGCCGTGATACCCCAGTGCGCGACCTGCCAGGGCTCGCCGTCGCGCGCTGGTGACCGCCGCCGACAGGGCCCGCGGGCGGAGACGTCAGACGAACGGCCGCGCCGGCCACGGCGAGTCCGCGGGCCGCAGTGCGTCGACCCCGCCCGTGGTCAGGGCGGCGTGCAGCGCCAGCGTGCCCGCCATCAGCGTCGGGTTGTGCAGCTCACCGGCCAGCACCAGCCGCAGCAGGTCCGCGAGGGGCACCCGCTGGACCTCGATCTCCAGCTCCTCGCCGTGCGCGGCGTAGCGGTCGCCGTCCGCCGCCGACAGGCCGGTCGCCAGGAAGAGCCGCAGCGCCTCGTCCGTGCCGCCCGGCGAGGTGTAGAAGTCGACCAGGACCTTCCACTCCGCCGCCTTGCAGTGGGCCTCCTCGAAGAGCTCCCGCTGGGCGGCGTGCAGCGGGTTCTCCCCCGGCACGTCGAGCAGGCCGGCCGGGAGCTCCCACAGGCGCTGCCGGACCGGGTGCCGGTACTGACGGAGGATCAGCACCCGCTGCTCCTCGTCCACCGCGAGCACCGCCACCGACCCGGGGTGGACCTGGTAGTCGCGCCGGGCGTAGCTGCCGTCCGGCATCAGGACCTCGTCCGTCCGCACCCCGGTGACCCGCCCCCGGAACGGCTCCGAGCTGGACCGCACGGTCCACTCCTCGGCCTCGTCCCGGATCTCCCACTGCTGAGTCTCAGTCATGCCACTCCCCTTCTCGTCACTCAGACATTAACCCACACGCGAACGGCGGCCGTGCGAAACGCACGACCGCCGTCCGTGAACCTCCCGCGAACTACTCCGCGTCGGTCTTGATCTTGATGGCCGCGGCCACCAGACCCGCGAAGAGCGGGTGCGGGCGGGTCGGGCGGGACTTCAGCTCCGGGTGCGCCTGGGTGGCGACCAGGTAGGGGTGGACCTCGCGCGGGTACTCGACGTACTCGACCAGGTCACCCTTCGGGGAGAGGCCGGAGAACTGCAGGCCGGTCTTCTCGAGGTCGGCGCGGTAGGCGTTGTTGACCTCGTAGCGGTGGCGGTGGCGCTCCTCGACGTACTGCTCGCCGCCGTAGACCTCGCGGACGATCGAGCCCTCGGCCAGCTTGGCCGGGTAGAGGCCCAGGCGCATGGTGCCGCCCAGGTCGCCCTTGCCGTCCACGATCGCCAGCTGCTCGGCCATGGTGGAGACGACCGGGTACTTGGCGGCCGCGTCGAACTCGGTGGAGTTGGCGTCCGGCAGGCCGGCCAGGTTCCGCGCCGCCTCGATGACCACGCACTGCAGGCCCAGGCAGAGGCCCAGCAGCGGGATGCGGTTCTCGCGGGCGTAGGTGATGGCCGCGACCTTGCCGTCGACACCGCGGTCGCCGAAGCCACCGGGGATGCAGATCGCGTCCACGTCGCCGAGCTGCTCCTGCGCCCCCTCGGGGGTCAGGCAGTCGTCGCTGGTGACCCACTTGATCTCGACCCGCGCGTTGTTGGCGAAGCCGCCCGCGCGCAGCGCCTCGGTGACCGAGAGGTAGGCGTCCGGGAGGTCGATGTACTTGCCGACCAGCGCCACCTTGACGATGTGCTGGGGCTCGTGGACCCGGCGCAGCAGGTCGTCCCAGGTGGTCCAGTCCACGTCGCGGAACGGCAGGTCCAGGCGGCGCACCACGTACGCGTCCAGGCCCTCGCCGTGCAGCACCTTGGGGATGTCGTAGATCGACTTGGCGTCGATGGCCGCGACCACGGCCTCCTCGTCCACGTCGCACATCAGCGAGATCTTGCGCTTGATGGCCTGCGGGACCTCGCGGTCGGCGCGCAGCACGATCGCGTCCGGCTGGATGCCGATGTTGCGCAGCGCGGCGACGGAGTGCTGGGTCGGCTTGGTCTTCAGCTCGCCCGAGGGGCCGATGTACGGCAGCAGGGAGACGTGCACGAAGAAGACGTTGTCCCGGCCGACCTCGTGGCGGACCTGGCGGACGGCCTCCAGGAAGGGCAGCGACTCGATGTCGCCGACGGTGCCGCCGACCTCGGTGATCACCACGTCGACGTCCTCGGTCGCCATCCGGCGGATCCGGGACTTGATCTCGTTGGTGATGTGCGGGATGACCTGGACGGTGTCGCCCAGGTACTCGCCGCGGCGCTCCTTGGCGATGACCGTCGAGTACACCTGACCGGTGGTGACGTTCGCCGAGCCGTGCAGGTTGGTGTCGAGGAAGCGCTCGTAGTGACCGATGTCGAGGTCGGTCTCGGCGCCGTCGTCGGTGACGAAGACCTCACCGTGCTGGAACGGGTTCATGGTGCCCGGGTCCACGTTGAGGTACGGGTCGAGCTTCTGCATCGTCACGCGCAGGCCGCGTGCCTTGAGCAGGGCACCGAGGCTGGAGGCGGTGAGGCCCTTGCCGAGCGACGAGGCGACACCCCCGGTGACGAAGAGGTGCTTGGTCGTCACGGCGCGGCCGTTCGCTGCCTTGCCGGAATGGGGCTGTGCCAAGAGGGGGCTCCCGTGGGTCGCGTGTCGAGGTGTAACGCCGGTGGAGCGGCCACCGGGGGAGCCGGCTCACGACGAGGAGTTCGCACTCGGCCGGGAGCCTCTCGGCTGCTCCGGCGGGGTCGTCGGGGTCGGCGGTTCCGGGGCGTCTGCCCACCAGTCCACGGGATACCAGGGTATCAGCGGGCCGGACCTGACGGCGTCCCGGGCGGTGTGGCCCGTCCGTGTGACGTTCATCCACCGTTCCCTCGACACTGAACGGACTGGCCCGGAAGGATCAACTCCGGGTGGTCCGTGTGGATCATCCGGGCTGACCCGTTCGGACCAGTTTGCGGGCAATCAGTGGGACTGCGTCGGGTTCGGGTGACTTGCGCGTGCCCTGCCCGAGCCGCCCGAAGTATCCTGCACGGACGCATCGCCGACAGCACAGCACGCGGAGGGCGAGGGGGCCGGACGACGCCCTTTCGGTCCCCGATGCGCGACCGGATCCTCCCGCACCAGTTCTCGCCCGTCCCAGGCCAGGGGCCCACCACGGCCCCGCCCCGGTGGCCACCAGCCGCCCGCCCGGGACGGCTCCGGTCCCGCAGCGGCCGCGCGCGCCCGTCGCCGGTGCCCGCCGAGCACATCTTGCGAACTGGAGAACCGAACGTGGCCGGCCGTATCGAGGACTACGCACTCATCGGGGACATGCAGACCGCCGCCCTGGTCAGCAGGGACGGGGCCGTGGACTGGCTCTGCCTTCCCCGGTTCGACTCGCCGGCGGTGTTCGCCGGGCTGTTGGGCACGGACGAACACGGCTTCTGGCGGATCGGCCCCGCCGAGCCGGTCGGCGCCGCCACCGTCCCCGCCTCCGCCGCTCCCGTCCCCCGTTCGGCCCACTCCTACCCGGGCGAGGAGAAGCAGCCCCCGGCGACGGCCGCCGCCCCCGCGGTGCCCGCCGACCGGCGCCGCTACCGGGGCGACTCGCTCGTCCTGGAGCAGGAGTGGGACGCCCCGGGCGGGACAGTCCGGGTGATCGACTTCATGCCGCCCCGCCCGCTCACCGGGCCGGACGCGGTGCCCCAGATGATCCGGATCGTGGAGGGCGTCTCCGGCCGGGTCCGGATGCGCTCGGCGCTGCGGATGCGCTTCAGCTACGGCCGGGTGGTGCCCTGGGTGCACCGGGTCGAGCAGGCCGACGGCGGGCACCGCACGGTGGCGGTGGCCGGGCCCGACTCGGTCTGGCTGGACGGCGAGGCCGAGACCTACGGCCGGGACCTGACCACCTACGCCGACTTCACGGTGGCCGAGGGCGAGCGGATCGCCTTCGCGCTCACCTGGCAGGCCAGCCACCTGCCCGCCCCCGACGCGCCGGACGCCGAGGCCGCGCTCAAGCACACCGCGGAGTTCTGGCGCGAGTGGGTCGCCCAGTGCACCTACCAGGGCCCGTACCGGGAGCCGGTGGTCCGCTCGCTGATCACCCTCAAGGCGCTCACCTACGCCCCCACCGGCGGCATCGTGGCCGCCCCCACCACCTCGCTGCCCGAGGACATCGGCGGCGAGCGCAACTGGGACTACCGCTACACCTGGCTGCGGGACGCCGCGATCACCCTCTCCTCGCTGCTGCGCACCGGCTACCGCGAGGAGGCCCGGGCCTGGCGCGAGTGGCTGCTGCGGGCCGTCGCGGGCGACCCGGAGAACCTGCAGATCATGTACGGCATCGCCGGCGAGCGGGAGCTCAAGGAGTTCGAGCTCGACTGGCTGCCCGGCTACGAGGGCTCCCAGCCCGTCCGGGTCGGCAACGGCGCGGCCAACCAGCTCCAGCTGGACGTCTACGGCGAGGTGGTCGAGGCCCTGCACCTGGCCCACATGACCGGCCTCACCCGCAACGACCACGCCCACCTGCTGCAGCTCAAGCTGATCAGCTACCTGGAGCAGCACTGGCAGGAGCCGGACGAGGGCATCTGGGAGGTGCGAGGGCCCCGGCGGCACTTCGTGCACTCCAAGGTGATGGCCTGGGTCGCGGTGGACCGCACCATCAAGCTGATCGAGCAGACCCCGGCCGAGGGCCCGCTGGAGCGCTGGAAGGAGCTGCGCGACGAGATCCACCGGGATGTCTGCGAGAAGGGCTACGACCCGGAGCGCAACACCTTCACCCAGTACTACGGCGGCAAGGAGCTGGACGCCTCGCTGCTGCTGATCCCCCAGGTCGGCTTCCTGCCGCCGGACGACAAGCGCGTCATCGGCACCATCGAGGCCATCCAGCGCGAGCTCTCCACCGAGGACGGCTTCGTGCTCCGCTACCCGACCCACGACGACCACGGCAACAACGTGGACGGCCTCTCCGGCCACGAGGGCGCCTTCCTGGCCTGCTCGTTCTGGCTGGCCGACGACCTGGCGATGATCGGGCGGGTGCAGGAGGCGCGGGAGCTGTTCGACAAGCTGCTCGCGCTGCGCAACGACCTCGGGCTGCTGGCCGAGGAGTGGGACTCCCGCGCCCAGCGGCAGGTCGGCAACTTCCCGCAGGCCTTCAGCCACGTCCCGCTGATCGACACCGCGCTGCGGCTGACCGCCTGCGCCGGGGCCTACCTCTCGGCCCAGCCGGACGGGCGGGAGCGGGAGCAGGCCACCCTCTGACGCCCCCTCAGGAGTGACCCCCGGGCGCCCGGCCGACGACACGCCGGGCGCCCTCCCCGTGCCCCGTCAGTCCTCGCGGTCGGTGATCATCGCCAGACGGCGGACCAGCTGCTCCACCGTGTCGGTGGGCGGCCAGGGGAAGTCCGGCAGCGCGGCCCGCAGGGTGACCTGGCCGTGCAGCGCCGTCCAGAGCGCGATCGCGTCGCCGAACGGGTCGGTGCTGGCCGAGCGCCCGGCCTCGACCACCGCCTCCAGGTTGCGCACCAGCGCCATCAGGGCGTCCAACCCGTTCGGCCCGTCCTGCCGCTCGCAGGCGCCGGCCGTGATCTTGTGGGAGCCGAAGACGATCCGGTAGCAGGCCGGCTCCCGGATGCCGAACTCCACGTACGCGGCGCAGCCCGCCAGCAGCCGCTCCACCGGGTCGGTCACCCCGGCCGTGGCCGCCCCGGTCATCGCGCCCAGCCGGCCCAGCGCCTCGGTGACCACGGCCCCGACGATCGCCTCCCGGTCGGGGAAGTGCCCGTAGATCGAGGGCGCGGCGATGCCGACCTCGCGGGCCACCGCACGCAGGGTGACCGCCTCCTTGGAGCCCTCGCGCTCGATCACGGCGATCGCCGCCGTGACGATCTCCTCGCGCAGCCGGGTGCCCTCACCCCGGCGGTTCCTGGGCCTGGCCGGTGCCTCCTGCTGCTCCATGGGCGTGACTTTACACCCGTTAGGTCAGCGCGCTAGCTTCTCCGACGACAGCTAACAGCCGTAAGGTTACGAGAGTTAGGGGACTCCCGTGAGCACGTCCGCCCTGCCCGACCCCCGCCGTTGGCGCGCCCTGGCCGCGCTCTGCTCCTCGCTGGTGGTCGTCACCATCGACAACACGGTGCTCAACACCGCCCTGCCGGCGCTCGCCGATGCCCTGCACGCCTCCACCGCCGACCTGCAGTGGATCAACAACGCCTACACCCTGGTCTTCGCGGCCATGCTGATCACCGCCGGCGGCCTCGGCACCCGGATCGGCCAGCGGCGCTCGCTCACCGCCGGGCTCGCGGTCTTCGCCCTGGCCTCGGCCGTCGCCGCCCTCTCCGACTCGGCCGCGCAGCTGATCGCCCTACGGGCCGTGATGGGCCTGGCCGCGGCCTTCGTGATGCCCGCGACCCTCTCGGTCATCGTGACGCTCTTCGACGAGCGCGAGCGGCCCAAGGCCATCGCCGTCTGGTCCGCCACGGCCGGGCTCGGCATCGTGATCGGCCCGATCGCGGGCGGCCTGCTGCTGGAGCACTACTCCTGGAGCAGCGTCTTCTGGATCAACGTCCCGCTGGTCGCCGCCGCCCTGGCCGCCGCCCTGCTGCTGGTCCCGGCCCTGCCGGGCCGCCCCACCGGCCGGCTGGACGTGCCCGGCCTGCTGCTCTCCGCCCTCGGCCTGGCCGCCCTGGTCGACATGATCATCCAGGGCCCGGAACGCGGCTGGCTCTCCGCCACCTCCCTGCTGGAGGCCGCCGCCGCGGTGGTGCTGCTGGGTGCCTTCGCCCGCTGGGAGTTGACCACGCCTCAGCCGATGGTCGACCTGCGAATGTTCGCCGTCCGCTCGGTCAGCCTGGCCGGGGCGATGCTCGCGGTCACCTTCTTCGCCCTGTTCGGCCTGCTCTTCGTCTACACCCAGTACCTCCAACTGGTGCACGGCTTCAGCCCGTTCAAGGCGGGCCTGGGCGCCCTGCCGTTCGCCCTGGCGATGGCCGCGACCTCCGCCACCAGCGCCGCCACCGCCGCCCGCTTCGGCACCCGGCTCGCGATCGCGGGCGGCCTGCTGCTGATGGCCCTCGGCCTCGCGGGCATCTCACTGACCGAGGTCGACACCCCGTACGCGCTCCTCTGCGTCGCGATGGCCGTGGTCGGCGCCGGGATGGGCCTGGTGATGGCCCCGGCCAGCGCCACCGCCGTCGCCGCGATCCCGCGGGAGCGGGCCCCGATGGTCAGCGCCTTCAACGGGGTGGCCCGCGAACTCGGCGGCGTGCTCGGCATCGCCGTGGTCGGCACCGTGGTCTCCGCCGCCTACCGCGACCGGCTCCCGGACGTCCCGGCCCCGGCCGCCGCGGACCTCCCCTCCGCCCACGCCGTCGCCGCCCACCTCCCACCCGAGGCCGCCGCCCGCCTCACCTCGGCCGCCGACCACGCCTTCACCACCGCCATGCACAGCGGCACCTGGACCTGCGCAGCCATCGCCCTCGCCGGAGCGGCGGCCGCGTACGCGTTGATCGCCCCTCGGGAAGAGGTCAGGCCGCTGGGGGCGCGAGGAACTGCGCGAGTCGGAAGAAAGTGACCCAAGTGCCGGGTACGGAGTGCCAGTTGCACGTGAGCCTCCGTACCCGGCAACCAGGTCGACGCCTACCGCCGCGCGCAGTTCCCCGCGCCCCTGGCATGACCACCTACGAACGCATCACCAATTCGTCGTAGGTGCTGAGGACCTGGGCGACGGTGTCGGACTCCTCGGGCCAGGTGGCCGCCTGCTGGTGGGCCGCCTCGACCAGGGCCGCCCGCCGGGCCGGGTCCGCCAGCAGGCCCCCCACGGCGCCGGCCAGGGCGTCGGGGTCCCCGTACGGCACCAACGCCACGGCCTCGCCGACCAGTTCGGGGATCCCCCCGACCGAGGTGGCGACCACCGGGACGCCGGCCCGGACCGCCTCCTGGACGACCAGTGACCGCGCCTCCCAGCGGCTGCTGACCACCACCAGGTCGGCCGCCGCCAGGAGGTCCGGCACGTCCGTGCGGTGCCCGAGCAGCTCGACCGGGAGCTTCTCGGCGGCGATCCGCTCCCCCAGCTGCTCGCGCTCCGGCCCGTCGCCGGCGATCAGCACCAGCGGGTCGCCCTCGCCGAACTCCGGCAGCCGCGCCGCGTCCAGCAGCAGCCCGAAGGACTTCTGCGCCACCAGCCGCCCGATCGCCAGCACCAACGGCCGGTCGGGCCCGCCGCCGAGCAGCGCGGCCCGCGCGGCCTCGCGGCCGAGCTCGGCGGGCGGCATCGGCGGCGCCGCCACCGGCCCCAGCCGGGCGTCGGTGGCGCCCAGCTCACGTGCCCGGGCCACCAGGTCGGACGAGGCCCCGAGCACCAGGTCCGCGGAGCGGGCCACCCGACGCTCCATCAGGCGCTGCAGCCGCCGGTCGAGTCCGGTGGCCAGCATCGCGTGGTGGGAGGTCACCACCAGCGGCGTCTCCGGCCGCAGGCCGGGGAAGCGGCCGGCGGTGCGCAGCGCCAGGTCGGAGAGCAACCCGGCGCGCAGGCCGTGCGCGTGGACGATGTCCGCGCCGGTGAAGGCGCGCCGGAGCTCGCCGATGGCGGTGGCGTCGCTGCGCGCCCCCGAGGTGGGGGTGATGTCGACCGGGTGGAAGCGCGCGCCGGTGCGCCCGAAGCCGAACAGCGCGTCGGTGCCGGCGGGGGCGCAGACGGTGACCACCACGCCGTGCGCGACCAGGCCCTGGGCCAGCGAGCGCACATGGGCGCCGATGCCCCCGCTCCCTGCGGAGAGCACCAGCACCACGTGCAGCTGCCCCGTCTCGGTGCCCTTGGTGGCGCGGGTGGCGGAATGGTCCACGTCGTCTCGCTCCGACTCGATCACGGCCTGGTCAGTCAGTGTCCAGCCGCCACCATGCCAGGTAAGGCGCCCCTTTGGACAGTCGGCGGCTCCCGTGTCGACCACACCCCGTCAGTGCTGCCGGGGCCCCCGGGCGGCCGCGAGCAGTTCCTCCGCATGGGCACGGCCGAGCTCGGAGTCCTCCAGGCCGGCCAGCATCCGGGAGAGTTCGCGCACCCTCTCCTCGTCGGAGAGGACCTTGACGCCGCTCCGGGTCACCGTGCCGTCGTTGGTCTTCTCGACCACCAGGTGCCGGTCGGCGAAGGCCGCGACCTGCGGGAGGTGGGTGACCACCACGACCTGGGCGGACTCGGCGAGTTTGGCCAGCCGGCGGCCGATCTCGACCGCCGCCTTGCCGCCGACACCGGCGTCCACCTCGTCGAAGAGGTACGTCGGCACCGGGTCGGCACCGGCGAAGACCACCTCGACCGCGAGCATCACCCGGGAGAGCTCACCGCCCGAGGCGCCCTTGGCGATCGGCCGGGGCGAGGCGCCGGGGTGCGGGGCGAGCAGCACCTCGACCTCGTCCACCCCGTGCTGGCCGAACGCGACGGTGCGGCCGTCGAGTTCGAGCCCGTCCGGGTCGTCGGCGCGGCTGAGGTCGAAGGTGACCCGGGCGTGCGGCATGGCCAGCTCGGCCAGCTCGGCCGAGACCGCCTCGGCGAAGCGGCCGGCGGCGGCCTGCCGGGCGGCGGACAGCTCGGCCGCCAGATCGGTGAGCCCTGCCCGCAGTTCCGCGTGACGCTCCGTCAACTCGACGATCCGGTCGTCGTCGCCGTCCAGCTCCGCCAGCCGGGCGGCCGAGGTCTCGGACCACTCCAGCACCTCGGCCAGGGTGTTCTCCTCGCCGGCGTACTTGCGCAGCAGCTGGGCCAGCACGGCCCGGCGGTCCTCGACGGCGGCGAGGCGGACCGGGTCGGCGTCCAGGTCGTCGGCGTAGCCGGCCAGGTCCTGGGCGACGTCGGCCAGCAGGTAGCCGACCTCGTTCAGCCGGTCGGAGAGCGCGGCGAGGCGCTCGTCGTGGTGGCGGACGGCGTCCACGGCGCGGCGGGCCTGGCCGAGCAGGGTGCCCGCGTCCACGCCCTCCGGGTCGGAGGGGTGGCCGGTGAGGGCGGCCTGGGCCAGCGCGGCGGCCGAGCTGAGCGCGTCGGCGTGGCCGAGCCGCTCGGCCTCGGCCGCCAGCTCGACGTCCTCCCCGGCCACCGGCTCGGCGGCGGCGATCTCGTCCAGCCCGAAGCGCAGCAGGTCCGCCTCCTGGGCCCGCTCGCGGGCCCGGGTGGTGAGCTCCTCCAGGGTCGCGGCCACCTCGCGCAGCTCGCGGTAGGTCTCCCGGTAGCGGGCCAGCGGGGCGGCCACCGCGGCGCCCGCGTAGCGGTCCAGCGCGCCGCGCTGGCGGGACGGGCGCAGCAGCCGCTGCTGGTCGGTCTGGCCGTGCACGGCGACCAGGTCCTCGCCCAGCTCGGTGAGCAGGCCGACCGGCACCGAGCGGCCGCCGACGTGGGCGCGCGAGCGCCCCTCGGCGGAGACCGTCCGGCTGATCAGCAGTTCGCCCTCGTCCAGTTCGGCCCCGGCCTCCACAGCCCGGGCCAGCACCGAGGAGCCGGCGGGCAGCGACAGCCGCCCCTCGACCACGGCCCGCTCGGCCCCGCGCCGCACCAGGGCCGGGTCCGAACGGCCGCCGAGCAGCAGCCCGAGGCTGGTCACCACCATGGTCTTGCCCGCCCCGGTCTCGCCGGTGACCGCCGTGAATCCCGGCGCCAGCTCGACCACCGCGTCGTCGATGACGCCAAGATCCCGTATCCGCATCTCGTCCAACACGGTGACGACCTTACGAGGTTCCACCCCCACAGCGCGACGAGCGCCCGCTCCGGACCGCGAAGTCGCGGGGCAAGTTCATCCCTTCCGGGCGTCCTCGGGCACCGTGCACCGACGCAGGAAGAACTGTGCAAGCGGCCCGATCGCCAGAGCGTAGGCGACGGTACCGACACCGACCGATCCGCCCAGCGCGACGCCGACCAGCAGCACGGTGACCTCGATGCTGGTGCGGATCAGCCGGATCGAACGGCCCGTCAGCCGGTGCAGGCCCGTCATCAGGCCGTCCCGGGGGCCCGCGCCCAGCCGGGCACCGATGTAGAGGCCGGTGGCCAGGCCGTTGAGCAGCAGGCCGGAGACGAACAGGGCGATCCTCGCCGCCCAGGCCTCCGGGGCGTCCAGCAGACCGAGGGTGACGTCCATCGCGATGCCGAGCACGACCACGTTGCCGACCGTCCCGACGCCGGGCACCTGCCGCAGCGGGATCCAGAGCAGCAGCACCAGCGCGCCGACGATGGTCACCCAACTGCCCATGCTCAGGCCCAGGTGATGTCGCAGGCCCTGGTTGAGCACGTCCCACGGATTGACGCCCAGTGAGCCGCGCATCATCAGCGCCAGGCTCGCCCCGTACAGCCACAGGCCCACCAGCAGCTGCGGCACCCGGCGGCCCAGCCGGCCCGTGGTCCAGACGCGGGGGCTGGCGGTCGGGGTCGCTTCGGTGAAAGTGGCCATGGCAGGGCGCTCCTCGGGAGGGTGGATGCTGGCGGCCGAGCGGCCGCCCTGCCATCATGGGGAGTCCACCCGAGGCCTCGACAGGGCCAATCCGATGGAAGTGGACTGAAATGGCCGAGTGGCAGAGCACCGTCTCCCCCATCGCCCTGGCCCGGCAGCTGCGCACCGCGCACCTGCCCGACCCGGACGGCCACCGCCCCGCCTACCGCGAACTCGCCGGACAGGTCCGCCTGCTGGTCTCCCAGGGCCGCCTGGCCGTCGGCACCCGGGTCCCCGCCGAACGCGAACTGGCCCAGGCCCTGGCCCTCAGCCGCACCACCGTGGCCGCCGCCTACGAGGCGCTGCGCGCCGACGGCTACCTGCGCAGCCGCCGCGGCTCCGGCAGCTGGACCACCCTGCCCGAGGGCAGCAGCCCGCCCAGCGACGCCCTGCACCCCGTCCCGCCGGACGAGAGCGGCCGCACCCTGGACCTCGGCATCGCCGCCCTGCCCGCCCCGCAGCCCTGGCTCGGCCAGGCCGCCGCCCGCGCCGTCGAGCAACTGCCCGCCTACGCCGCCGGCCACGGCAACTTCCCCACCGGCGTCCCGGTCCTGCGCGAGGCCATCGCCCACCGCTTCACCGAACGCGGCCTGCCCACCACCCCCGACCAGATCCTGGTCACCACCGGCGCCATGACGGCCCTTCAGCTCGTCCACCACGCACTGCTCTCCCGCGGCGACCGGGTCGCCGTCGAGGCCCCCGGCTACGCCCACACCCTGCGCGCCCTCCAGCGCGCCGACACCCGCCTGGTGCCCGTCGCCCAGCACGGCGGCCGCTGGGACCTGCCCGAGTGGCAGCGGGTGCTGCGCGACGCCGCGCCCCGGCTCGCCTACGTCATCCCCGACTTCCACAACCCCACCGGCGCCCTGATCGACGAGGACCAGCGGCGCGCCCTGCTGGCCGCCGCCCGCACCTCCGGCACCACCGTCCTGGTCGACGAGACCCCCGCCGAACTCGGCTGGAACACCACGGAGATGCCCCGCCCCACCGCCGCCCTGGACCGCGGCGCCCAGGTGGTCACGGTCGGCTCCGCCAGCAAGATCCTCTGGGGCGGCCTGCGGATCGGCTGGGTCCGCGCCGCCCCCGGCCTGATCCGCCGGCTGGCCACCGACCGGGCCTTCACCGACATCGGCAGCCCCGTCATGGAGCAACTGATCGCCGCCGAACTGCTCACCGAGCACCTCGCCGAGGCCCGGGCCGACCGGCACCAGCGGCTGCGCTCCAGCGCGGAGGCCCTGCTGGCCGCCCTACGCGATCAACTCCCGCGCTGGCAGGCCGAGCTGCCGCCCGGCGGCCTCACCCTCTGGGTCTCCACCGACGGCCTCTCCGGCGCAGCCCTCGCCCAGGCCGGCGAACACACCGGCGTCCGCATCGCGGCCGGCTCCCGGTTCGGCGTGGACGGCGCCTTCGAGCACCACATCCGCATCCCCCTCACCGTCCCGCCCGCCGCCGCCCCCGACGCCGCCGCCCGTCTGGCCACCACCGCCGCCCTGGCCGCCACCGGCCACTGGCCCGGCCTCGACTCGGCCCTCCCGCTCGCGGTCTGACACGAGAGTGGTTACACCAGGGGCGCGAGGAACTGCGCGAGTACGGAAGGCGGACCAGCGCTGGATCGGGGCAGGCGAGCCAGTTGCACGTGCTGCCGTTCCCCCGCGCGCAGTTCCCCGCGCCCCCGGGTCGCTGCCCTGCCGAAGGTCAGCCGGCAGGCACCCGTCAGCAGGCCCCGCCGCGCCCCCGCCACCCCGTGACCGGCAGCGCGAACTTCGCGACCAACCGGTCCGTGAACGGCGCCCGGTGCAGCCGGGCGAGCCGCACCGGCGTGCTCCCCCGCCGCACCTCCACCCGCGCCCCCGCCGGGAGTTCGAACGAGCGCCGCCCGTCGCACCAGAGGATCCCGTTCTGCGTCTTCGGCTGGACCTCCACCGCCAGCACCGAGTGCGGCGAGGTCACCAACGGCCGCGCGAACAGCGCGTGCGCGGAGATCGGCACCATCAGCAGCGCCTCCACCTCCGGCCACACCACCGGCCCGCCGCCCGAGAACGCGTACGCCGTCGACCCCGTCGGGGTGGAGAGCACCACGCCGTCGCAGCCGAAGTTGGACACCGGCCGCCCGTCCACCTCGGTGACGACCTCCAGCATCCGCTCCCGGGACGCCTTCTCGATCGAGGCCTCGTTCAGCGCCCAGTCCTCGTACAGCACGTCCCCGTTGGTGCGCACCACCACGTCGAGGGTCATCCGGTCCTCGATCTCGTAGTCGGCGTCCACCACCCGCTCGACCACCACCGCGAGGTCGTCCCGCTCGGCCTCCGCCAGGAAGCCCACCCGGCCCAGGTTGATGCCGAGCATCGGCAGCCCGGACTCCCGGGCCAGCTCGGCCCCGCGCAGCAGCGTGCCGTCCCCGCCGGCCACCAGGATCAGCTCGCAGCCGTCCGCCGCACCGTGCCCGCCGCCGACCAGCTCCACCCCGTCGGGCAGGTCGAGCCCGACCGCCTCGGCGGAGAGCAGGCGGATCCTGATCCCCGCCTTCAACAGGCCGTGCACCAGCGCCTCGACGCTGCGCAGCGCGGTCTCCCGGCCGGTGTGCGCGATCAGGAAGACCGTACGTTCGTCGCTCATGCTGCTGCCCTCTCCCTCACACCTGCCCCCGCTGCGGCGCAACGGACCGGACGCCTGCGGAGCACCCTATCCGGGCACCCGCCCACCGGAAGTGGTGAAACCGGCCACGCGCGCCCTACTGCGGGCCCTCCGCCACCGCCCGCTCCGCGTCCGCCGGGTCGAGCTGCGGCGCGTCCCGGCGCATCCAGAGGAAGTACTCCACGTTCCCCGAGGGCCCCGGCAGCGGGCTGGCGGTCACCGCGCGCACCCCGAGCCCCAGCTCCCAGGCGTGGCCCGCCACCTGACGGACCATCTCGGCGCGCAGCTGCGGGCTGCGCACCACCCCGCCGCTGCCGAGCCGGTCCTTGCCGATCTCGAACTGCGGCTTGACCATCAGCACCAGGTCGGCGTCGGGCGCGCAGCAGCCCGCGAGCGCCGGCAGCACCAGGCCCAGCGAGATGAACGACAGGTCGCCCACCACCAGGTCGACCGGCTCGCCGCCGATCTGTTCCAGCGTCAGCTCCCGCACGTTGGTGCGGTCCATCACCGTCACCCGCTCGTCGCTCTGCAGCGACCAGGCCAGCTGCCCGTAGCCGACGTCCACCGCCAGCACGTGCCCGGCCCCGCTCCGCAGCAGCACGTCGGTGAACCCGCCGGTGGACGCGCCCGCGTCCAGCGCCCGGCGGCCCTCGACCACCAGCCCCTGCGGCACGAAGGCCGCGAACGCCCCGGCCAGCTTGTGCCCGCCGCGCGAGACGTAGTCCGGGTCGTTCTCGTCCTTCGCCACCACCACGGCCGCCGCGGTCTCCACCTGGGTGGCGGGCTTGGTCGCGGTGGTGCCGCCGACGGTGACCCGCCCGGCCGCGATCAGCTCGCTCGCGTGCTCACGCGAACGGGCCAGCTTGCGGCGGACCAGCTCCGCGTCGAGTCGGCGTCGTGCCACTGCCACTGGGGTTCCATCTCCTACTGCCGGTCGAGCGCGGCCAGCACGTCCGCCAGCCGCTGCTGTACATCTTCGTACACCGCGACCCGCTCCCCGGTCTCCGCCCCGGCCGCCTCCGCGAGACGGGCCAGCTCGGCGTCCACCTCGGGGAGCCCGGTGGGGTCGTACGATTCGTCCTCCAGCACCGCCGGGTCAGTCATCGGCGGGCTTCTTCTTGGCGGGCGCGGCCTTCCGGGCGGTGGACTTCTTCACCGTCGCGGTCCGCTTCACGACCGTCTTCTTGACCGCCGTCTTCTTGGCCGCCGTCTTCTTGGCCGGAGCGGTCTTCTTCGCCGCCGCCTTCTTCGCCGCCTTCTGCACCGGAGCGGCCACCACCTGATCCGGCTCGGGCTCCTCGTCCTCACCCGGCACGAACCACGCGTCCGGTCCCGGATCGGGCTCCTCCTCCAGCTCCGGCTCCGGCTCCCACTCGGGCTCCGGCCGGCGGACCTCCTGCTCCCACCCCTGGTCGAACAGCCCCGCCGCCCGAGGCTCCTGCGGCTGCTCGGGCTCCGGCGCCTTCTCCGCCTCGGCCCCGCCGACCAGCTGCTTCTCCAGGTAGCTCAGCACCACGCCGACCTTCACCACCTGGTCGCCGACCTTCTCGAAGACCTTCTCCGCCTCGGCCCGGGTCACCCCGACCGCGAGGTCGATCCCGGCCCGTCCGGCCGTCACGGCCTCCCCGGCCAGGGTCTCCACCCGCTTCACCACCGGCGGCAGCTGCTCCAGCAGCACCACCGCCCGCTTGCCCGCCTCCTCGGCGACCTCGGTGGCCACCACGACCACCCCGCGCACCAGATCCCGCAGCATCTCCGCCTCCTCCGTGCCGTTCCCGCCCTCGCCGACGACGCTACCCGAGGGAGGCCGTCGGCACTGCGATAGCGTGGGCCGCCGAACCTGACGGGAGATCACAGCGATGGCCAGCACCGAGGAGTGCCGCACGGCACTCGAACAGCTCAGCCGGAACCTCACGGGCGCCGACGGCGACGTGCGGCAGGCCGCCGCCCTGGACCGTTCGCTCAGCTGCCGGCTCACCGACCTGGACGTCACCTTCACCGGCCGGCTGCGCGGCGGCGAGATCGCCGACCTCACCGAGCACCCCGGCCCGCCCGCCACCAAGGCGGAGATCCGCCTCACCATGACCAGCGACGACCTGGTCGCGATGGTCGGCGGCTCCCTGAAGTTCGCCTCCGCCTGGGCCTCCGGCCGGGTCAAGCTGGAGGCCGGCTTCCGCGACCTGCTCCGCCTGCGCTCGCTGCTCTGACCGCGCCCCACCTCCGCGGCAAGCGCTTTCCCGGCCATCTGACGACAGCTCCGACGCGCCGTCAGCCGGCCGGGACGATCCGCTCCACCGCGGCCGTGACCAGCCGCTCCCGCTCCTCCTCGGAGAACACCCCCGGCAGCGTCAGCTGCTCGACGATCAGCCAGTTGAAGGCCAGGTAGAGCAGCCGCACCGCCTCCGCGTCCCCGGGCAGCCCGGAGGCCTCGTGGTAGGCCACGTTGGCGTCCACGTCGGCCCGCACCCGCTCGGTCAGCACGTCCCTCAGCCCGGGCCGCCGGGTGGCCTCCAGGCGCAGCTCCAGCAGCGCCAGGTAGCCGGTCCGGAAAGCGCTTACCCGGCCCACCAGTTCCCGCATCAGCGCGGCGTACGTCTCCCGGTCCGGCTTCGCCGCGCGCTGGCGCGCCACGGTCTCCTCGTCGGGCTGCAGCCGCTCGTAGACCCGGGCCCCGGCCTGGGTGAGCAGGTCGTCCCGGTTGGCGAAGTAGTTGGAGGCCGTCCCGGGCGGGACGGCGGCCGCCGCGTCGACCGCGCGGAAGGTCAGCCCGCGCGCGCCCTCCGCCGCCAGCACCTCGATCGCCGCGTCCACCAGGGCCGCCCGCCGCCCCTCGTTCCTGCGCGCCATTGACACCACTCCATCCGTAGTACTACGGTCTGACCACTCCAGTCAGAGTACTCCAAAGAAAGTGGTACCAGTTTGCGCAAGCTCGTCTACTACGTCGGGGTCACCATCGACGGCTACATCGCCGGTCCCGGCGGCGAGTACGACTTCTTCCCGCTGAACGACACCTACAGCACCTGGATGAACGGCCACCTCCCCGAGACGGTGCCCACCCCGATGCGCGCCGCCCTCGGCCTCGCCGAGACCCCCGGCGCCCGCTTCGACACCGTCCTGATGGGCCTCGGCACCTACCGCCCCGCCCTCGACGCCGGCCTCACCGACCCGTACGCCCACCTGCGCACCTACGTCGTCTCCAGCACCCTGGCCCCCGGCACCGACCCGGCCGTCACCGTGGTCAAGGACGACCCGCTCGCACTCGTCCGCGAGCTCAAGCGGCAGGACGGCCGGGACATCTGGCTCTGCGGCGGCGGCCGGCTGGCCGGCGCCCTGCTCCCCGAGATCGACGAACTGATCGTCAAGAGCTACCCCGTGCTGGCCGGCTCCGGCATCCCCATGGTGGCCGGCGGCTTCGCCCCCACCCTCTTCACCCCGACCGACCGGAAGTCCTTCGACACCGGAACCACCGTCACCTGGCTCACCCGCACCACCAGCTGACGGAACGACGGAACGACGGAGGGCGGCGGCCACCGGCCACCGCCCTCCGCACCACCGGGCCCCTCAGAGCCCCAGCTCCTCCAACGCCTTCCGCCCGTCCACCGGACGCTCCGCCGACCAGGCCGCGCCGCACAGCGCCCGCAGCCCGTCGTAGACGTCCTCGCCGCCCCCCGCCAGCCGCAGCACGCCGTCCTCCGCCCAGGCCCGCCAACCCCCGCACTCGAAGCCGCCGTCCACCGCGACCGCCTCCCGATGGGCCGTCAGCAACCCGCGCAGGTCCGCCGCCAGGTACGTCGGCCGGTGCTCCGGCGGGGCCGCCAGCAGCAGCGCCGGGGTGGTCACACCGGTGAAGACAAGCAGGCTGTCCACCCCGCCGTTCCACGCCCCCTCGATGTCGGTGTCCAGCCGGTCACCCACCACCAGCGGCCGCTTCGCGCCCGTCCGGATCACCGTCTCCCGGTGCATCGGCGGCAGCGGCTTGCCCGCCACCTCCGGCTCCACCCCGGTCGCCGTCCGCACCGCCGCGACCAGCGTCCCGTTGCCCGGCGCGATGCCGCGCGCCGTCGGCACCGTCAGGTCGGTGTTCGAGGCCACCCACGGCAGCCCCGAGGCCACCGCGTACGAGGCCTCCGCCAGCTGCGGCCACCCCACCGACGGGTCGTAGCCCTGCACCACCGCCAGCGGCCCCTCCTCCAGCGAGCGCACCGCCACCAGCCCGTGCTCGGCCAGCGCCTCCACCAGCCCGGCCCCGCCGACCACCAGCACCTTCGCCCCGGCCGGCACCTTCTCGGCCACCAGCCGGGCCGCCGCCTGCGCCGAGTTGATCACGTCCTCGGGCGCGGCCGGCACGCCGAGCTCGGTCAGGTGCTCCGCCACCACCCGCGGCGGACGGGAGGCGTTGTTGGTCACGTACGCCAACCGCATCCCGCCCGCCCGGGCCACGTCCAGCGAGGCCGCCGCGTGGTCGATCGCGTACGGGCCCGCGTACACCACCCCGTCCAGGTCCAGCAGCGCCGTGTCGTACGCCTCGGCCAGCGGGAGCCCACTGCCCCCGGGCGCCGTCCGGGCCGTACCGTTCGCGGTCTGGGTCATGCTGCTGCCACCTCGTGCTCGTCGTCCTCGGTCCGTCACCCCGTCGCGCGGAGTCGTCAGGCGGAGTCCTGCCCCGGCTCCCGGTACCCGGGCGCCCCCGGCAGCAACGGCCCGTACGCCCCGGCACGGGCCGCCAGCGTCGCCTTGGTCTGCCGCAGCGCCGCCCGGTAGTGCTCCGCCTCCGGGCGCATCGCCACCGCCAGCGCCAGGTGCTCGGCCGAGCCCTCGAAGTCACCCAGCCGGGCCGCCGTCAGGCCCCACCCGAACTGAGCGTAGTCGTCCGACGGATCGGCCTGCGCCACCGCCTTGAAGTTCTCCAACGCCTCCCGGTACAGCCCCGCCCCGTACTGCGCGCGGGCCAGCGCCTCCCGCACGCTCCGCGAGTGCGGCTCAGCCTCCGCCGCCCGCACCAACAGCTGCACCGCCGCCGCCGGATGCCCCTGCTCCAACAGCTGCGCCCCGCGCCGGTACCAGTCGTAGACCTCGCCCTCGGGCACCCCGTCACCGTTGCTCATACCGTCCCCGCTCCCTCCGGCCAGTGCACGAAATCTGACACAGCCTCCAGCCACTGTGATCACTCAACAGCACATACCCGGTTACCATGCCCAGGATGACGACACCCAGTGCACCCAGTGGAGCAGGTGTCCCGTCGGGCGGCCCCGGAGACCCCGGACAGGTCGCCACGGCGGGGCTGTCCCTGTCCCCGTTCCGCGCCCTCCGTTACCGCCCGGACCGGGTCGGCAACCTGGCCGCCGTCACCTCGCCGCCCTACGACGTGGTGGACCCGAACCGGCGGCTCGACCTGGAGACCTCCGACCCCCACAACATCGTCCGGCTGATCCTCCCCCGCCCCGAGCCCGAGGACAGCGGCGACCGCCCCGACCGCGACACCCGCTACCGCCACGCCGCCCGGCTGCTCGCCGACTGGCAGCGCGAGGGCGTGCTCGCCGCCGACCCCGAGGCCGCGCTCTACGTCTACGAGCAGACCGCCGGCGGCATCCTCCAGCGCGGCCTGATCGGCTCCCTCGCCGTCAGCGGCAAGGAGGCCGGCGTCGTCCTCCCGCACGAGGACGTGATGCCCCGTCCGGTCGCCGACCGGGTCGGCCTGATGCGCACCACCAAGGCCAACCTCGAACCCCTGCTGCTCACCTACCGGGGCAGCGGCGGCGCGGCCGGCGTGATCGAGCGCACCGTGCTCGGCGAGCCCCTGCTCACCACGACCACCACCGACGGCACCCACCACCGCCTGTGGGCCGTCACCGACCCGGCCGAGCTGGCCGCCGTCACCCGCGACCTGGCCACCTGCCGGGCCCTGATCGCCGACGGCCACCACCGCTGGGAGATGTACCTGCGCCTCCAGCGCGAGCACCGCCACCTCCCCCGCAGCCCCTGGGACCGCGGCATGGTCCTGCTGGTGGACACCGCCCGCTACCCGCTCCGGGTCCGCGCCATCCACCGCGTGCTCTACCGCCTGCCGCTCGCCGACGCCCTGACCGCCCTCGGCGAGCAGTGGCGGGTAAAGGAGGTCCCCGGCCCGCTGGAGCACGCCCTGGCGGCCCTCGCCGAGGCCAAGCGGCACGGCGGCAACGCCTTCCTGCTCACCGACGGCGGCGGCTCCTTCCACCTGCTCACCGACCCGGACCCGGCCCTGCTGGACGCCCACGTCCGCGCCGACCGCCCCGAGGAGTGGCGCCACCTGGACGCCACCGTCCTCCACTCCGTCCTGCTCGACCACACCTGGCGGGTGCCGGACGGCCCCGACGACATCGGCTACCTGCACGCCTCGGCCGCCGCCGAGCGCGAGGCCGCCCGCACCGGCGGCACCGCCGTGCTGCTCCACCCCGTGGACGAGAGCGTGGTCCGCCGCCTGGCCGAGCAGGGCGTCACCATGCCCCGCAAGTCCACCTCCTTCGGCCCCAAGCCGGCCACCGGCCTGGTGATCCGCAGCCTCGAACTGGGCTGAACCGGCGTCAGGCACCGGGCCCCGAAACGCAGAAGGCCCCGACCACCTCTCGGTGGCCGGGGCCTTCTGACGTTCACTCAGCCTCAGCGACGGTCGTCGCCGTTGCCCTTGCCGTCGCGGAGCTCGTCCTCGTCCGCCTCGTCGATCTCGAGGTCGTCCTCGTCGTAGTACTCCTCGACGTCCTCCTCGTCCTCGTAGATGACCCGGTCCTCGCCGGTGTCGTCCACGGAGACCCGGCGGCGCGGCTTCTCCTCGACCGGAGCGTCCTCGACGCCCTCGTCAGCCGCGTCGGCCGCGTCACCCTCGGCCTCGTCCTCGACCTCCGGGTCCATGGTGTCCGTGAACTCCAGGCCGTCGATCTCGGCGAGCCGCTCCGAGGCGTTGGTCGCCCCGTCGGTGTCCGCCTCGGCCGCCTTGGCGAACCACTCGCGCCCCTCGTCGGCACGGCCGGCCGCGATCAGCGCCTCGGCGTAGGCGTACCGCAGACGGGCGGTCCACGGGTGCACCGCGTTGGAGGCCAGCTCCGGGCTCTGCAGGGTCACCACGGCCGCGTCGAACTGGCCCATGTCGCTGCGGGCACCCGCCGCGACCAGACGCATCTCGACCTGACCGGCCTTGTCCAGCTGCTTCACCTCGGGCTCACCGGCCATCGCCAGCGCCCGCTCCGGACGGCCCAGACCGCGCTCGCAGTCCGCCATCACCGGCCACAGGTCCACCCGGCCGGTCATCCGCTTCGCGGCGCGGAACTCGGTCAGCGCCTCCGAGTAACGCTGCGTCATGTACGAGGCGAAGCCCGCCGCCTCGCGGACCGAGGCCACGCGGGAGGCGAGGCGGAGCGCCACGCGGGAGTACTGGTAGCCCTCCTCCGGGTCGGTGTCGAGCGTCCGGGCCACCATGACCAGGTTGCGCGCCACGTCGTCGGCGAGGGTCTTCGGCAGGCTCTTCAGGTCCTGGCGGACGTCCGCGTCCAGCTCGAAGCCGGTCACGTCCTCCGGGATCGGCAGCCGCTTGACGGGCTCGTAGTTGCCCCGGCGGTCGTCGTAGTCCGACCGCTCCTCACGCCGCGGCCCACGGTCCCCGAACGACGGCCGGCCACCCCGGTCACCGTGGGACGGACGGCCACCGCGGTCGTCCCGGCGGAAGCCACCACGGTCGCCGCCGCGGTCGTCCCGACGGGGACGGTCGTCGCGGTTCCCGTACGACGGACGGTCGCCACCACGGTCGTCCCGGCGCGGGCGGTCCCCGTAGGAGGGGCGGTCACCACGGTCGCCGAAGGAGGGACGGCCGCCGCGGTCGTCACGGTTGCCGTACGAGGGGCGGTCGCCACGGTCGCCGTAGGACGGACGGCCGCCGCGGTCGTCACGGTTGCCGTACGACGGACGGTCGCCACGGTCGTCCCGGCGGAAGCCACCACCGGACGGACGGTCACCGTAGGACGGACGGCCACCACGGTCATCGCGGTTGCCGTACGACGGACGGTCGCCACGGTCGTCCCGGCGGAAGCCACCACCGGACGGACGGTCACCGTACGAGGGACGGCCGCCGCGGTCGTCCCGGTTGCCGTACGACGGACGGTCGCCACCACGGTCGTCGCGACGCGGGCCGCGGTCGCCGAAGGCCGGCCGGTCGTCACGACGCGGGCCACGGTCACCGTAGGAGGGGCGGTCGCCACGGTCGCCGTAGGACGGACGGCCACCACGGTCGTCACGGTTGCCGTACGACGGACGGTCGCCACCACGGTCGTCCCGGCGGAAGCCACCACCGGACGGACGGTCACCGTAGGACGGACGGCCGCCGCGGTCGTCACGGTTGCCGTACGACGGACGGTCGCCACCACGGTCGTCGCGACGCGGGCCGCGGTCGCCGCGGTTGCCGTACGAGGGACGGCCGCCGCGGTCGTCACGGTTGCCGTACGAGGGGCGGTCACCACGGTCATCACGGCGGAAGCCACCACCGGACGGACGGTCACCGTAGGACGGGCGGTCGCCACGGTCGTCACGACGCGGGCCACGGTCGTCACGGTTGCCGTACGAGGGACGGTCGCCACGGTCGCCGAAGGACGGACGGCCACCACGGTCGTCGCGGTTGCCGTAGGAGGGGCGGCCGCCGCGGTCGTCACGGTTGCCGTACGAGGGACGGTCGCCACCACGGTCGTCGCGACGCGGGCCGCGGTCGTCACGGTTGCCGTAGGAAGGACGGTCGCCACGGTCATCCCGGCGCGGACCCCGGTCGTTGGACCAGCCGCCACGCGACCGGGGCTCGTAGCCACGGCCGTCGTCGCGACGGTCCGGGCGGTCCTGGGGAGGATTCGACATCGTGGTGACTCCTGTCTGCTGCTTCAGCTCAACCGCGCGGCCTGGACGGGACTTCCCGTCCGGTGCGGTCTGGCGGCGACCCGCGTGGCCACACACCAGCTCCATTGTCCGGCACCGGGACCGTCCCCGCTGTCGGGCGGGAGCCGGCTCGATGCCATCGGGAAAAACAAAAAGGCCGTGGCTCCAGCTATTCGCTGGGGCCACGGCCTTTGAAGAATTGTTCGGCGGCGTCCTACTCTCCCACAGGGTCCCCCCTGCAGTACCATCGGCGCTGTGAGGCTTAGCTTCCGGGTTCGGAATGTAACCGGGCG